>NZ_JBHWIR010000137.1:0-2063 GCF_042731835.1 Kitasatospora sp. NPDC059817
CGTGCCGCTGCTCACCCTCCCGTTCCATACCGCCAACTAATAATAAACCACACATACACACCTGCGGGCCCCGCCCGGGCTCACCGCCGCGCGGGGCACCTCTGTCTGTACCGACCCGACCGCCTCATCACCTCTGAACTCCCCCGCCCCCGCCCGGCATTCACGCCGAACGGGGGTGGCCCAACCACTTTCCCGCTCTGGAAAGATCGGTTTCTTGACCCTGCGCCCACGGGGACTACGCAGACGCAGGACAGTTCATCGGCGCAGAGTTGCTGCCCGAGGACCGCCTCGACGAGTACCGCCGGTACCGGGAGATTGCTCTGGCTCACGCCCTGCCCTTCAGGGAGCACAAGGAAGCCAAGGCAAAGACGATCGCGGCATGACTGGAGCGCCAGGCCGTCCTGTACGACAGCCAGAGAGAGTTCCATTTCGTCATTTGTGAGCATGTCCTGCGGTGGCGGATATGCCCTCCTGCCATCATTGCTACGCAGCTCGAGCGCCTGGTTTCGCTGTCCCGGATTCCCAATTTAACCATCGGAGTTCTTCCCGCCAAAAGGCTGATGCCGGACTTTCCGATGACATGCTTCAGCATGCATGATGATCGCCTGGTCATTGTGGAGACGTTTCATTCAGAGATCACAACTCGCGATCCGAGGGATGTCGCTCTCTACATGTCAACATTCCTCAGATTAGACGCCGCGGCACTACATGGAGATGACATGCGGGACCTGATCGAAGGAATCCGGGACGAGTTCTTTCAGGAATAAAACGCCAAGGGAGCCGCAATGGAAAGCAGGTCGGATTCAGCACGGATCGCAGGCCCAGGGCGGCAGGACGCCAGAACCCTCCGCCGAAAACGGCGCGGACAAGAAGCAGGTTGAGCTGGCAACCCTTGAGCGGAAGCTTGAGCGGCAGACGCCGCAGGATCTCTGCCAATAGCCGAGACACCCGGCAGGAATGACCCCAGCGGACCTTCGCGGCGCAGGAAGTCGGCCAGTCCGACTTCCTGCGCACGCGTCCGGAGCGACCACCTGAAATGGGCCGTGGAGAGTTCTTTCGGGAACAGGAAAGCGTGCAGGAATAACCCCAAACGCCCCGGTAATTTGGTGACTCGCCGAAATGATTCGAGAGCCACAGAAGCGCTCCATACCCACTGACGGTTTCGCACAGCCGCCTGGCACCACACGTCGCCGTACGCACGCGGAACTCATGGAGCCGATCGACAACTGCCCGGTCCGGAAGGACCTGACGACCGGGCGCCTGGTCGAGATCGTGGGAGCACAGGACGGCCGGGCGCTGGTCCGGCCGCTGTTCGAGCCGGACGCCCCGTCGCGCCAGGTGCCGGCCGACCAGCTCACCATGCGCATCAGCCTGTGGCGGTGACGGTCCTCCCCTCCCCTTGAGTCTTCCGCCCAAGTCCTGGGCGGGGCGGGGCCGTTCCGTGCTGCCCCGAAGCGATACCGGAAGGTGCAGGCGATGACTGAGCGCAACCTGTACGAACTCGACCTCTCCCGGGTCGAGTTCAACCGTGCGGGCGGCCGGGGCTTCAACGTCTCCGAGGAGAAGCACAGTTGCACTTCCACGGCTACGAGTGGGCCGGTGACGGCCGACTGCTGGCGAAGGAGCCGGAGCGTCGCCCGATCGAGGCCGCACGGTTCGGCCTCTCGGAACTCCCGCCGATGATGACCGGCTGGTGGCTGCTGCGGCCCACCGCCCAGATCCGGGGCACCTGGGAGACGGCGGCCGACGCGGCCGACTGGCTTTAGGCGCGGTACGAGGAGCACACGCCGGGCGGCGATCCGTGGCTTCCCACCAAGGCACGGCGACTCCGCGCGATCGAGCAATTAGAGGGTGCCGCAGACGTGGCGTGGTCCCGCTGGGTATCCGACAGCCGCTGGTCGGGCCACTACGTGATCGCGTGCCCCCACAGGATCCAACCGGACATCCCGTGCCCGACCCGGCGCTGTCGGGGCCCCCCCCCGGGGGGGGGCCGGCGGGGGGCCCGGGGGGGGCGGGGGGGGGCCCCCCCCCCCGCCCCCCCCCCCGGGGGGGGGGGGGGGGGC
>NZ_JBHWIR010000137.1:2073-20980 GCF_042731835.1 Kitasatospora sp. NPDC059817
TGGTGGGCCCACTAGGTTAGCGGGGCCCCCACCCGAAACCACCCGAAAACCCGGCCCCCCCCCGGCCGCTGCGGCCCCCCGCCCGGGGTCCGCGCGGGGCGGGGACCGTCGGGCAGGCGGGGCGCTCACGCCGCCGCGACCGCCTCCAGGGGGCTGAGGGTGGCTGCCCGGCGGGCGGGGAGGGTGGCGGCGAGGGCTCCGATGGTGAGGGAGGCGAGGCAGAGGAGGGCCAGGGTCCCCCAGGGCACGGCCAGCGTGTACTGCTTGACCGCGCCGCCGGCCAGCGCGCCGACGGCCCAGGCGCCGAACAGGCCGGCGGCCAGGCCGAGCAGGGTGCCGAAGGCCGCGACCGTCACGGCTTCCAGGCGGATCATCCGACGGATGCCCCGGCGGTCCATGCCGATGGCGCGCAGGACGCCGATCTCGCGCGTCCGTTCGGTGACGGACATGGCCAGGGTGTTGACGATGCCGAGGGCGGAGATCACGACGCCGATGCCGAGGAGCCCGTACATCAGCGTCAGCAGGTCGCCCATCGTCCCCGCCGCTTCGCGCACCAGTTCGGCCCGGTTCTGCACCTTCAGCAGCGGGTTGTTGCCGACCGCCGCCCGCAGCCCCTCTCCGGACGCGCTGTCGCCCCGGACGAGGATCCGCTGGACGGAGCCGGGCTTGAAGCTGTGCTTCTGCACGTCGGCCCGGGCGCCGACCGCGTCGTGGGCGGTGGGGTTGTCCTGGTAGACGCCGACGACGGTGTACCGCGTGAACTCCTCGCTCCGGCCGAGGCGGGCGTTGACCTGGCCTCCCGTGCTCACCCCGGTCTCCCGGGCGACGCTGCTGGAGACGGCGATCCGGCCGGGCCCGAGGTCCTGCGCGGAGCCGCTCACGAAGTCGAGCTTCAGCACCTGGCCGACGCCGTCCGGCTCTACGTCGGCCGGCTCCACATCGGCCGGGTCGATGCCGGAGATCTCGCGCACCTTGCCGCCGATGACCGCCGTGGAGTCGGCGACCGCGCTCGCGCCGCGCACCCCGGGGGCGCCGGCCACCCGCTGGACGGCGGCCGGGTCGATGCCGGTCATGGTGTCGCCGGTGCTGATCACGTAGTCGGCCGCGAGCCCGTCCGCCGTCTGCCGGTCGAGGGCCTGCCCGGTGGAGTGGCCGATGGTGGCGAGCCCGCTGACCAGTGCCGTGCTGATCAGCAGCGTGGCGGCGGTCGCCGCCGTGCGCCGGGGGTCGCGCAGCGCGTTCTGCCGGGCCAGGAGGCCGGCGACGCCGAACCGCCGGGTGAGGCGGCCCGTCAGCCGGATCACCGGGACGGCGAGGGTCGGCGCCAGCACGATCAGGGCGACGACCAGGACCCCGCAGCCGAGCATCGCGTTGCGCAGGTTCTCCTCGGAGGCGTCCTCGGCCGAACGCGCGAGCGCGGTCAGCAGGCCGGCGCCGAGCACGAGCAGCCCCACCCCGGCGATCGGACGCAGCCGTGAGCGCCCGCCGGGCGGCGCGGCCGCCGCCCGCAGCGCCTCGATCGGCGCGATCCGCGCCGCCCTGCGCGACGGCAGCCAGGCGGCCGGCACCGTCACGCCGATCCCGACAAACAGGGCCGCCGCCACCGGCCGGGGCCCGATGACGAGCGGGCCCTTCGACACCTGGTTCCCGTCACCGCTCAGCAGTCCGGGCAGTACGGCCGCGATGCCGAGCCCGAGGGCGAACCCCGCCATCGACGCGACGACCCCGACCAACGCCGCTTCGGCCAGCAGTGAGCGCACCACCTGGCGCCGTGTCGCGCCCACCGCCCGCAGCAGGGCGATCTCCCGGGTGCGCCGGGCGACGAGCATGGTGAAGGTGTTGACCACGAGGAACGAGCCGATGAACAGCGACACCCCGGCGAAGACCATCGGCAGCTTCTGGTAGCCCCGGGTCAACGTGCCGACGTAGAGGGCCTGTTGGGCCGCCTGTGCCTGTCCGGTGGTGACCTCGGCCGTGCCGGGCGGCAGGGTGGCGGCGATCCGCTCCGCCAGCTCGTACTGGCCGGCGCCCGGTCCGGCGGAGACTTCAAGGCTGGTGTAGTTCCCGGGAGTTGCGAACAGCCGCTGTGCGGTGGCCCGGTCGAACAGGGTGAGCGTGCCGCCGGCCGTGACCCGGGTGTCCCCGGTGGTGACGGTGCCGACCAGGCGCGCGGTGAGGGCCGGGCCGTCCGTGGCGAGCGTGATCGTGTCGCCCACCCGGTACCGGCCGGCGGCCGCGGTGCCCCGGTCGACGGCGATCTCATCGGCACCGGCGGGGGCCCGCCCCTCGACCACGGGGTAGCGGACGTCCTTGCCGTCGCGCCCCGGGACGTAGGCGGCCGCGAGGTTCGTACCCCGCTTGACCCGCAGCGGCCTGCCGTCGGCCGCGTTCAAGGTGGCGCTCCCGTCAACCGACGGCCGTACCGCCGCGACGCCGGGCACGTCCGCGAGCCTGCGCGCCAGCACGTCGGTCAATACGCCCGGCTGGTCAGGAGTGGCGACGGGCTCCTTCGCGGTGACGCTGACCGCGACGTCGGCGAAGGTGCGGGACGCGGCCGCCCGCTGGACGGCGGCGGTCGAGTCCGCGAAGACGAGGGTGCCGGAGACGAAGGCGACGCCGAGGCAGACCGCGAGGACGGTCATGAGCAGCCGGGCCTTGTGCGCCAGGACGTTGCGCAGGGCTGTGGTCAGCATGATCAGCTTTCGGAAGTGGCGGGTGCGGGGTCAGCCGGCGAAGGACTTCATGACGTCCAGCACCCGGTCCGGCGTCGGGTGCGCCATCTCGTCGACCAGCCGCCCGTCGGCCAGGAACACCACCCGGTCCGCGTACCCGGCGGCCACCGGGTCGTGGGTCACCATGACCACCGTCTGCCCCAACTCCCTGACGGAGCCGCGCAGGAAGCCGAGCACCTCGCCCCCGGCCCGGGAGTCGAGGTTGCCGGTCGGCTCGTCGCCGAACACGATCGAGGGCCGCGCGACCAGCGCCCGGGCGACCGCGACGCGCTGCTGCTGCCCGCCGGACAGTTCGGCCGGCCGGTGGTCGAGGCGATGGGAGAGCCCGACCATCGACACCACCCGGTCCAGCCACTGCCGGTCCGGCGTGCGCCCGGCCAGCGACAGCGGGAGCGTGATGTTCTCCAGCGCGGTCAGGGTGGGCAGCAGGTTGAACGCCTGGAAGATGAAGCCGACCCGGTCCCGCCGCAGCCGGGTGAGCTGCCGGTCGCCCAGGCCGCCCAGCTCCGTCGTGCCGATCCGCACCGACCCCGACGTGGGGGTGTCGAGCCCGGCCGCGCAGTGCATCAGGGTGGACTTGCCGCAGCCGGACGGGCCCATGATCGCGGTGAACTCGCCCTCCCGGAAGGCCACGCTGACCCGGTCCAGGGCGGTGACCCGGGTGTCGCCGCCGCCGTAGGTCTTCGTCAAGTCGACGACGGCGGCCGCGACCCCGGGGGTCGCTTGCAGGGCAAGGGGGTTGGCGATCACGGGAGGGGCTCCTGTCCGAAGGCGCGAGTCGAGGTGCGAGTCAAGGTGCGAGTCGGTGCACTTCGAAGGGTGTCCGGGGTACGTATCAGGCCCCTGCGCCGCCGTGTATCAGTCCCCGCGCCGCTTCGCAGCAGTCCCGTAGCAACTGCCGCGGTCAGCCCGGCAGCCGCAGCGTCGCCACCGCGCCGCCGTCCTCCGCGTTGTCGAAGCGCAGCTCCGCCCCGAGCAGCCGGGCCTGCCCCAGCGCGATGGTGAGCCCCAGCCCGTGGCCCGTGCCGCGCTCGGCGGCGCCGGTGTGGAAGCGGCGCGGGCCGTGGCGCAGCAGGTCCGGTGGGAAGCCGGGGCCGTGGTCGCGC
Source organism: Kitasatospora sp. NPDC059817 (assembly GCF_042731835.1). Lineage (NCBI taxonomy): Bacteria > Bacillati > Actinomycetota > Actinomycetes > Kitasatosporales > Streptomycetaceae > Kitasatospora > Kitasatospora sp. NPDC059817. The sequence continues at coordinate 5,912 of NZ_JBHWIR010000137.1, forward strand.
ACGACGACCGTACGGTCCTGGACGGTGACCAGGACGGGGGCGGCCCCGTGCCGGTGCGCGTTGACGACGAGGTTGCCGACGATCCGTTCCAGCCGCCGCGGGTCGGTCTCCACCGTCCGCTCCGCCGCCACGGCGATCTCGGCCTCGAACCCGGTGCGCAGCGCGGCCTCCCGGACGACGGCCGCGAGCGGCACCCGGGCCCGCGCCACCTCCTCCGCCCCGGCGTCCAGCCGCGAGATCTCCAGCAGGTCCTCGACCAGCCCGCGCAGGTCCCGCACCCGCGCCCGGATCAGGTCCTCGGTCTCGCCGGCCGGCAGCAGGTCGACGGCGGCCAGCAGTCCGCCGACCGGTGTGCGCAGCTCGTGCGCCACGTCCGCGGTGAACTGCCGTTCGGAGCGCAGCCGTTGGCCGAGGCTGTCGGCCATCAGATCCACCGTCGCCGCGATGTCGGCGACTTCGTCGCCGCCCTTGGTGGGCCCGGTCCGGGCGTCGAGGTCCCCGGCGGAGATCCGGCCCGCCGTCTCGGCGACCCGCCGCAGTCGGCGGGCGAGCAGTCCGGCCCCGTAGACCGCGGCCGGCGTGGCCGCCGCGAGCGCGACCAGCGAGGCCACCGCCATCGCCGCGTCCAGCCGGGGCAGGTCGGAGAGCTGCGGTGCCAGGTTGACCCGGAGGGCGAGGACGGGGCTGCCGGGCCCGCCGGTGCGCTGGGCGGCCCAGTAGCTCGGGCCCGAGTTCCCTTCGGCGTGCCCGTCGTAGGCCGTGTGCCGTTCGCCGTCGGCCGGGTGGCGCAGGGCGGCGGGCAGGTCGACGGGGTCGAGTTCGGCGCCGCCCGCCAGCGATCCGGTGCGCCGGTAGACGTCCATGGCCGAGTAGACGGCATTGAAGGCCTGCGCCTCGGCCCGGCTGCGGATGTCGTGCGCGGTCCACAGGTGCACCAGCACCCCGACCGCCGCCGCGACGAGGCAGGCGGTGGCGGCGGCCAGCGCGGCGATCTTCCAGCGCAGGGGCGCGCGGGCGGGCCGGGGAGTCGTGTGCACCGCTCTCAGCGCCTGAGCTTGTAGCCGAAGCCCCGGACCGTCTCGATCCGCTCCCGGCCGAGCTTGCGGCGCAGCCGCTGCACGCACAGGTCCACGACCCGGCTGTCGCCGTCCCAGCCGTACTCCCAGACGTTGCGCAGCAGGGTGTGCCGCTCCAGCACGACGCCGGGGTGGGCGGCGAACTCCAGCAGCAGCTTCAGCTCGGTCGGGGTCAGCGCCACCGGCGCCCCGCCGACGGACACCTCCATTCCGGCGGTGTCGACGGTGAGGTCCCCGAACACCAGGACGTCCCCGTCGGCGGCTCCGGGCGAGGGCGCCGGGACGGGTGGCGCGTACGTCGCCCGCCGCAGCAGCGAGCGGATGCGCGCCACCAGCACGTACGTGTCCACGGGCTTGACCACGTAGTCGTCCGCCCCGGCCTCCAGGCCGGCGACGACGTCGAGGCCGTCGCCGCGCGCGGACATCATCAGGACGGGCACCAGGCTGGTCTCCCGGACCTTGCGGCACAGGCCGATCCCGTCCAGGCCGGGCAGCATCACGTCCAGGATCAGCAGGTCGAACTGCTCGTCCCGGAACAGCTCCAGCGCCGTGAGGCCGTCCGCCGCGGCGCGCATCCCGTAGCCGTAGCGTTCCAGGGCGACGGTGAAGGAGCGGCGCATCAGCTCGTCATCCTCGACCAGCAGCACGCGGACGGGGTGCGGGGGCGGCGTGGGCGAGGGCACGGGCGGACGGCTCCTGCTCGGACAGCGACAAACGGCGGCGGACGGCAGCGGGTGACGGGCGGCAACGGACAAGGGCACGATACGGCAGATATCGGACGCCCCGGCCTCCTCGCCCACATCGACGTCAGGCCGCGCGCTCCCTGATACCCGGCGGATACAAACCCACCGACGCCCCCCGCCGCACCCGCCACCGATCACCCCTTGACCGACCCGGCGGTCAGGCCCTGGGCCAGGTGGCGCTGGAGGCGCAAGAGCGGGAACGCCAAGTGCGGAAACGCAAAGGGCCGGGACGCCCGTCGCGCCCCGGCCCTTGACGGTTCGTCAGTCGTTCGCCACGGTCGCGTACCGCGCGGTGCCCTCGGCCATCTGCTTCAGCGCGTCCTTGCGGTCCCGCTTCGACAGCTTGTCGATGTAGAGGGTGCCGAACAGGTGGTCGGTCTCGTGCTGCAGGCAGCGGGCGAAGAAGCCGGTGCCCTCGACCCGGATCGGCCGGCCGTCCTTGTCCACGCCGGTCACCGCCGCGTACTCCGGGCGGGGCAGCTCGGCGTACGCGCCCGGCACCGACAGGCAGCCCTCGTTGCTGTCGTCCAGCACCCGCCGGCGGTCCGCCGGGTACTCCTCCAGCTTCGGGTTGATCACGTGGCCGATGTGGCGCACGCCCTCGTCATCCGGGCAGTCGTAGACGAAGACCTTCAGGTCCACGCCGATCTGATTGGCCGCCAGGCCCACGCCCTCGGCCGCGTACATCGACTGGAACATGTCGTCGATCAACGCGGACAGCTCACCGTCGAACGCGGTGACGTCCTTGACCTCGCGGTGCAGGACCGGGTTGCCCACCACGGTGATCGGACGCGCGGTGCCCTTGGAGAGGTCCGGCTGCTCGCCGACCACCTTCAGCGGGGCCTCGTCGGCCGCCGACTCCTGGTCGTGGTCGTGGTCGTGCTGGTGGTCGTGCTGCTCCGCCATCGCTGCTTATCCGCTTCCGCTTCCGAGAATGGTCCAGGTATTCGGCTCTCGCCGGGTACACCGCTCAAGGGTAAGCGGCGCGCTCAACAGACTTCCTCCAGATCGCGGTACGCCCGTGTACCGGGCGAGGCCGCGGCCCAGCGGTCCAGCAGCGAGCGGACCAGCAGGGCGGGCGCGGCGATCCCGCACTCGCGCTCCACCAACCAGGACATTCCGGCCTCCCCGCCCTGGCTGAGGTGGCTGAGGTGTCCGGGGTGCGCGGCGTCGCCGTCGTCGTGCGGGTCGTGGTGGGCGGTGTGCCCGTCGTCCGTGGCCATCCGGCTCTCCGAGCAGGCCCGGCAGAGCAGCCGCACCGAGGACGTCCAGTCCTCCGCCGCGTAGCCGGCGTCCGCGACGACCCGCTCCAGCGCGTCCCGGTCCCCCGCCGTGGCGGCCTGGAGCAGCACCACGTAGGTCGGCACCGGGGACGGCGCCCACAGCTCGATCTCGTCGAACACCGGGTAGGCGACCCCGTCGGTGACCCGCTCGCCGTGCGGGGCGCCGTCGTGCAGCACCACCTCGCCCCAGCGGCGGCCGGAGGAGGGCAGCGGGATGGACAGCACCTCGATCCGGGCCGGGTCCAGCCGGCGGCCCCACACCACCTCGGACTCGCCGTCCGGGGAGAGCCGCACCGGGGTGGTGCCGAGGTCCAGGCTGACCGGGCCGTCCGGCTGTCCGCCCGGGCCGCCGGGCAGCTTCAGCCCGTACGCCTGCCAGGCGCGGCGGGCCAGCGGCCAGTCCTGCAAGGCGGTCGCGGTGATGCCGAGGTTCCACCAGTCGGGGGCGCCGTGCTCGCGGTCCAGCAGGGCGACGGCCCGCAGCCCGGCCGAGCGGGCCTGCTCCCAGTCCCGGCGGAACTTGTGCAGCAGGGCGAGGTTGAACCAGGAGTCGGACAGCCAGGGCTCCAGGTCGGCGGCCATCACCAGCAGCGCGCCGGCGTCCTCGTAGCGGCCGTCGCCGATCAGCGTGAAGGCCCGGTCGGTCGTCTGCCGCCAGGTGGCGGACGGCCGGTGCCGTGCCCGGTGGAAGATCCTCACGTTCGTCCCTGCCGTCGTCGTCCGCTCAAGTCCCGTACCGCCGCGTCCGGATCCACTTCCGCGGGGGTCCGGGGCACGGTGCCCCGGGTCGGTGTTCCACGCTACGACCGCATCCAACCACGCCCGCCCCCGCCCGCGCTCCCCACCGGCGAGGTTGGGGCCGCCCCTACCCAGCCTGCCCGCCCGGCCGCCCCGTCTCAACCCCGGCGCAGGCCCGCCGGTCCGCGGCGCTCCGCCGGTCCGCCCCGCGGCACTCGACGGGACCCGGGCCGACCGTCGGACTCAAGCCCGCACCCAAGCCCGCCTGGACACGCCCTAGCCGCCCACCCGGGCCAGCGCGTCCACCACCCGGGCGTCGTACACCCGGCCGCGCCCCAGCCGCAGCACCTCCAGCGCCTCCAGCCGGCCCACCGCCTCGCCGACCCCGCGGCCGCGGGCCGCCGTCAGCAGGTCGTCGTGGGCATTGGCCACCCGGATGATCCGGGCCGCCAGCGGCACCGCGCCGTCCCCGCCGGCCGTGCCGAGCACCGGATCGGCCAGCCGGGCGACCTGCTCGGCGACCTGCCGGGGCACCCCGGTGCGGCGGATCACCTCGCTGCCCAGCCGGGCGATCCGCTGCTGTTCGGCGCAGGGCAGCAGCGCGGTCGCGCCGTCCGGCACCGGCTCGACCAGCGACAGCTGGCCCACGTCGTGCATCAGCGCCGCGTACTCCAGCAGGGCGAGTTCCCGGGTGCCCAGCCCCAGCTCGCGCCCCAGCGCGCACGCCGTGTCCGCGACCCGGCGGGCGTGCCCGTGCGGGGTGTAGCCGGCCACCTCGGTGGCCCGGGCCAGGCTGGCGATGGTCTGCCCGGTGGTGGCCCGCACGGCCGCGGCCCGCCGGAAGGACACCTGGGCGAGCAGCAGCGGGGTGCAGAACAGCGGCAGCGCCCACAGCCCGACCTCGCCGGCCGCCAGGCTGACCAGCATCCCGGTGGCGACGATCGCCGAGCCGATCCCGAACAGCGAGCGCAGTTCGTCCTCCAGCGCCGCCGGGAACCGCAGTCCGCCCTCCAGGCCGGCCGCCGACCGGCGCAGCAGCGCCGCCAGGGTCGCGTCGCAGAGCGCGGCCAGCGCGGCGACGGCGGTCAGGAACACCCCGTACGCCGGGCCCTCGGGCGAGAAGCGGTCGACCAGTCCGCCGTTGTAGAGCGGCTGGAAGACGGCGGCGGCGAAGCCGACCCCGAGCAGCCGGCGGGCGGCGCTGTCCCGCCGGGCCGGGTCGGCCCAGGGCGGGCGCCGGTGCGGGCGGCCGGGGCGGGCCCGCTGGATCAGGCCCGGCCGGCCCCGGCCCGGGCGGCACGCCCTGAGCCAGGGCAGTGCGAGGCCGGGCAGCCAGGCCAGCAGCAGGCCGACGCCGGTCACCGCGACCACCTGGAGCATCCCGTGCGCGGTGGGCACCCCGCGCAGCGGCCCGAGCAGGGCGTACGCCAGCGCGCCGGCCGCGCCGATCGGCGCCTGTTCGCGGTCGCCCGGAAGGGTGATCCGGACGCACTCGCCGAGCGCGATCAGCGCCGTGAACGCCAGCGCGACCCTCGCCCCGGCCACCCCGCGCACCGCGACCGCGCCCACCGCGAACACCAGCAGCGCGGCCGCCGCCGCGTGCACCACGCGGGCCTCCCGGCCGGCCGCGGTCACGGCTGCCCGGCCGTGGGGACGCTCCCGCCCTGCGCGGGCACCCGGCCCGGCGCCGCCCGCGCCGGCTCGGGCACCCCGAGCGGAATGTCGGGGACGGCCCGGATGCCGTCCCCGGGCGGCGGCAGCACCGGCTGCCAGTCGTGCCCGGCCAGCGCGTCGATCAGGGCCCGGACCATCACCGGGTCGAACTGGCTGCCCGAGCAGCGCTCCAGCTCCGCCACGGCCTCGGCGACCGGGCGGCCGCGCCGGTAGGAGCGGGTGGAGGTCATCGAGTCGAAGGCGTCGGCGACCGAGATGATCCGGGCGAACTCGGGGATCTGCTCGCCGACCAGCCCGCTCGGGTAGCCCCGGCCGTCCATCCGCTCGTGGTGGTGCAGGATCCCGGCGTGCGCCTCGCCGAGGAAGGCGATCCCGCGCACCAGCTCGTACCCGTACACCGGGTGGATCTCGACGGCCCGCCGCTCCGCCTCGCTGAGGGGACCGTTTCTGCGCAGCAACTCGGTGGCCACGCCCAGCTTGCCGACGTCGTGCAGGATCCCCGCGAAGCGCAGGGTGCGCAGCCGCTCGGCCTCCATGCCGAGCTGACCGGCGATCAGCACCGAGGCCCGGCCGACCCGTTCGCTATGCCCGCGGGTGTACGAGTCCTTGATCTCCACGGCCTGCACCAGCGACTGCACCGTGGCCTGGTGGGCGTCCCGCTCGCGCTGGCCCTGGGCGAACACCCAGGCCGAGATCGACAGTGGCAGCAGCGCCAGCAGCGCCGCGAACGCCCCGTACGGGCCCTGCCAGAGCACGGCCACCATCAGGCCGCCGGCCGCGTGCACCAGCACCGGCAGCCCGCACACCGCGACGGCCCCGCGCAGCAGCACGACGGGCCGGCGGTCCTCCGCGAGCATCAGCATCGCGCCCACCAGCACCCCGTTGACCAGGCAGAACGTGACGACGGCGGCGAAGCCGGGCAGCAGCGCGGCCGGGAAGCGGGAGCCGAGCAGCAGTTGCGGCCCGTGCAGCAGGTGGAAGGCGGCCGCGGAGGCGAAGGCGCACAGCGCGAGCTGGGAGCCGTTCCACAGCTGGCGGGTCCGGCAGCCGCGCCCGGCCGGGCCGCCGAGCACCGCGGCGGGCACCGCGACCAGCGCGGCGGCGGCCGGCGGCAGCATCAGCACGCCGGCGAACAGCACCGGGAAGAAGGCGTTGACCCCGGGGCGGGAGAGCGCCCGCTCGGGCGGCGGCGGTCGGCGCAGCAGTCGGCGGACCAGCCGCAGGCAGGGCGTCGGCAGGCCCTGGGCCAGCGACTCCCAGCAGCCGTGCAGGAAGGCCAGCAGCCCGACCTTGGGCCAGTCCACCGGGGCGCCGAGCCAGCGCGGGAGCCCGGGCGGCACGCCGGTCGGCAGCAGTGGCAGCAGGCAGCACAGCGCCGCCACCGGGACGGCCACCAGGTAGCGCATCGCCCCCTCCGGCAGGGCCGCGTCTTCGCCGTCGATAGCGATCTCGACCTCCCCGACGTCCGGGCCCGCGTTGCCTCAGCTCGCCGGGCGGACCGGCGGTGAGCGTCCGTCAGGAGGATAGGCCGCCACCCGGGCGCAAGGACGCATGATGGCGCGACGACGCTGCTGGCGCACCGCCAACTCACCCGAACGAGTGAGGGGCGCACGCAAGCACAACGGGAGCGGCCCCGGGAGCGCACGCTCCCGGGGCCGTCTGACTCCGTGTCCGGACCGCTCGGCCCGCCCTCGCCGGCGGGCCCGTCCGCTTGCTCCGCCCGGCCGTTGAACGACCGCCCAGCCGTTGAACGACCGCCCGACCGTTGAACGGCCGCCCGGCTACTCCGCCGGGGCGCCCGCCTCGACGGTGGCACCGGGCCGGACCGTCGGCTCCTCCGGGGCCTCGCCGGCGGCCGGCGCCGGCCGGTCCGTCTCGACGTGCAGCTCGACCGTGGTGTCGACGGCGACCACCACCTGCTCGCCCGAACGCTGCCCCGCCCGGATCGAGTCGATCCTGGCCAGCACCTTGCTGCGCAGGTCAGCCGGGGTGTCGTCGCAGCCGCAGGAACGCTTGATCAGCGCCTTGATCGCCTGCTCCAGCCCGTACTGCTTCAGGCAGGGCGAGCACTCCTCGAAGTGCACCCGCAGCTTGGCGCAGTCGCCCTCGGCCATCTCGTTGTCGAGGAATTCGTAGAGGTGGTCGAGGACCTCGCCACACTCCGTGTCGTGCGGATCGCCGCAGCTCATGAGCCCGAGCCCTTCGCTTCCTGCCCTGCCCCGCTGCCGGCCGGGACGAGCCCGCGCTCACGGGCGTAATCCTCCAGCATGCCGCGCAGCTGACGGCGGCCGCGGTGCAGCCGGGACATCACCGTGCCGATGGGAGTACCCATGATGTCCGCGATCTCCTTGTACGCAAAGCCTTCTACGTCCGCGAGGTACACGGCGATCCGGAATTCCTCCGGAATGGCCTGGAGCGCGTCCTTCACATCGCTGTCGGGGAGGTGGTCGAGCGCCTGGGTCTCGGCCGAGCGCAGACCGGTCGACATGTGCGACTCGGCGCGGGCCAGCTGCCAGTCCTCGATCTCCTCCGCCGCCGTGCGCTGGGGCTCGCGCTGCTTCTTGCGGTACGAGTTGATGAACGTGTTGGTGAGGATGCGGTACAGCCAGGCCTTGAGGTTCGTGCCCTCGCGGAACTGGTGGAAGGACGCGTACGCCTTGGCGAACGCCTCCTGGAGCAGGTCCTCCGCGTCCGCGGGGTTGCGCGTCATGCGCAGCGCCGCCGAGTACATCGGATCCAGGTAGCCCAGGGCGTCGCGCTCGAAGCGCTCCCGCCGGGCCTCCTCGCTCTCCTGTGCCGACACCCGGAAGGTGTCCTCACCGATCGCCTCGGCCAGCTCCTCACCGGTGAGCGCCTCGCCCGTGGGCTGGCCCTCCTCCGGGCCCCGGCCCGGCTCGGCCTCGTGCTCGGTCCCGACGACCGGACCCACCTCCTCGGCATGGCGGGCACGACCCACGGCGGGCCGCCCCGAAATGGAGGATATCGGGCTGACGGGCTTCTCGCCCGCGACAATCCAGTCGGACCAGGCGGGGCCGAACGCCGCGGCGGCCTCGCGCTGCTCTGACCGCTCGGGGCACGCGATCGAACCCATCTGCCCTGCCTCTCAACCGGGAATCGTACTGACGAGAGTGCCAACCACCCCGACCCCGCCCGCATTCCCGCGCCCGCCCCGAAATCGCTCGTACGGGTGATCGAGCGGAAACCCCCCGCTCACGGCCGCCCCCGCCGACCCCGCCGCCTCAGACGACCCGCAGCACCCAGTCCCCGACCGCCCGGCAGATCGCCTCCAGCACCTCGTCCTGCCCCACCGGCGCCCGCTTGGGCACGTCGAAACCGTGCCCGCCGTACGGCACCGCCACCAGCTCGTGCCCGGGCGGCAGCTCCGGGAACTCCTGCGGCCCGCCGAACGGATCCGCCGTACCCTGCACCACCAGCGTCGCCGCCCCCGACTCCAGCAGCTCCTGCGCCCGGCTCTTCTCCGGCCGGCCCGGCGGGTGCAGCGGGAACGCCAGCGCCACCACCCCCACCGCCCCGCTCGCCGCCCCGGTCCGGCAGGCCACCCGCGCCCCGGCGCTGCGCCCGCCCACCACCAGCGGCAGCCCCTGACCGGCCAGCCGCCCGGCGACCGGGGTCCAGCCGCGGTCCAGCGTGCGCGGCGCCGGGGCGAGCCGCTTGCCCGCCACCCGCCAGGGCTGCTCCACCAGCGCCACGGTGATCCCGCGCGCCGGCAGCACCGCGGCCAGCGCCACCAGGTCCCGGGCCTCGATCCCGCCGCCCGCGCCGTGACCGAGCGCCAGCAGCGCCTTCGGCGCACCGGCCCGGTGGTAGCTGATCCGGGCGTCCCCCACCTCGGTGGGGACGAGTTCGGTGGTCATCGTCGGTCGCTCCAACCGGCTCAGGCTCCCTCAGCTGTCAGGACTCAATCGTCGAACTTCAAACATTCAGACATCAGAACAGGGTGGTCTCGTACTCCGCCTCGGCCCACGGCTCCTTCAGCTCCGGGCCGTTGTTGCGGATGCTGCCGACCGCCGGCGAGACCGGGGTGGCCAGCAGCGCACCGGGCGGCGGCGGTATCAGCAGCCGGCGCAGCTCGTCCGGGTCGTCCAGCCCCGGGTCCAGCCACTCGCCGTAGGAGGCCGGGTCGAGGAACAGCGGCATCCGCTCGTGGATCGGCGCCAGCGACTCCTCGGCGTCGGTGGTGACGATGGTGAAGGTCACCAGCCAGGCCGCCGGATGGTCGGCCGGCACCGTCCGGTCGCGCCAGAACTCGTACAGCCCGGCCAGCGCCAGCGGGGTGCCGTCCGCCCGGGACACGAAGAACGGCTTCTTGCGCGCCTTGCCGCGCTCGCCCGGCACCGTCTGCCACTCGTAGTAGCCGTCCACCGGCAGAATGCACCGCCGCGAGGCGAACGCCTGCCGGTACGAGGGCTTCTCGTGCACCGTGTCCGAACGGGCGTTGATCATCTTCACCGCCGTCTCGGCCGACCGCGACCACTGCGGCACCAGGCCCCAGCGCAGCACCCTCAGCTGGCGCACCGGCCGCGCCCGGCCCTTCGGCACCCGCTCCAGCACCACGAAGGCGCTGGTGGTCGGGGCGACGTTCCAGTTGGGGGCCAGCGTTTCCGCCGGATCCCACTGCTCGACGCCGAACAGCTCGACGATGTCCTCGGGCTTGCCACTGGCTGCGAAGCGACCGCACATGCGGGCCAGCTTGCCATGCCCGCCCCGCTCACCACTTCTTCATCCCGCCAGGAGAACCGTCCGCTCCCGCCCGCCCGTCCCCGCATGGGAGGCTGCCCCGAACGGCCCAACGCAGCGGACGGAGGCGGAGACGAGACGATGAGCGCACAACCCACCGACCAGAACCTCGGCGAACTGTGGAACCAGGTCACCGGCACCCAGCCCGCGCCGCCCGGCTGGCTGGTGCTGGCCACCGCCGGCGCCGCCCTGCTCGCCGTCCTCGCCCGCCCGCTCTGGCACGTCACCCGCAACGCCGTGACCATCGCCCACGAAGGCGGCCACGGCCTGATCGCCCTCGTCACCGGCCGCCGGCTCGCCGGCATCCGGCTGCACTCCGACACCTCCGGCCTCACCCTCTCCTACGGCCGCCCCACCGGCCCCGGCATGATCCTCACCGCCGCCGCCGGCTACACCGCCCCCGCCCTGCTCGGCCTCGGCTGCGCCGCCCTGCTCTCCACCGGCCGGATCACCCTGCTGCTCTGGCTGGCCGTCGTCCTGCTGCTCGCCCTCCTGGTGCGCATCCGCAACGCCTTCGGCCTGTTCACCGTGCTGGTCGCCGGCGGCGCCTTCTTCCTGGTCTCCTGGTTCGGCAGCGCCGAGGTCCAGGCCGGCTTCGCCTACCTCGGCTGCTGGTTCCTGCTGTTCGGCGCCGTCCGCCCGGTCCTCGAACTCCAGCACCAGCGCCGCATCGGCTGGGCCCGCGACTCCGACGCCGACCAGCTGGCCCGCCTCACCCACATCCCCGGCCTCGCCTGGATCACCGTCTTCCTGCTCACCGCCCTCGCCTGCCTCGCCCTGAGCGCGACCTGGCTGCTCCAGCCCCTGCACTGAACCCCGCCCTCGGCGCGAACCTGCTGCTCCGGCCCCTGCGCCGGGCCGCCCCCGCGGCGCGGGCGGGCTGCCACAACCCCTGCACCGGGCCTCCCCCGTCCCGCCATGCGGTTGGCGCAGGGGCCGTTCCGGTACGGCCCCTAAACTTGCCCCCATGACCGAGACCCTGTGGCCCGCCCCCGTCGCGACCACCCCCGTTGACGCCACCGTCACCATCCCCGGCTCCAAGTCGGTCACCAACCGAGCCCTGGTGCTGGCGGCGCTCGCCGACGAGCCCGGCTGGGTGCGCCGGCCGCTGCGCAGCCGCGACTCCCAGCTGATGGCCGACGGCCTGCGCGCCCTCGGCGTCGGCATCGAGGAGAAGGTCAACAACGACTCCGGCGGCACCGGCGGCGGCGAGGCCTGGCGGGTCATCCCGACCCCCGCGCTGCGCGGCCCCGCCTCGATCGACGTCGGCAACGCCGGCACCGTGATGCGCTTCCTGCCCCCGCTCGCCGTCCTCGCCGACGGCCCGGTGCACTTCGACGGCGACCCGCGCAGCTACGAGCGCCCCCAGCACGGCGTGATCAACGCCCTGCGCGCGCTCGGCGCCCGGATCGACGACGGCGGCCGCGGCGCCTTCCCGCTGACCGTGCACGGCACCGGCGCGCTCGACGGCGGCCCGGTCGAGCTGGACGCCTCCTCCTCGTCCCAGTTCGTCTCCGCCCTGCTGCTCTCCGGCGCCCGCTACAACCAGGGCGTCGAGGTCCGGCACGTCGGCGGCCCGGTGCCGTCGCTGCCGCACATCCGGATGACCGTCGAGATGCTGCGCCTGGCCGGCGTCCAGGTCGACGCCCCCGAGGACGGCGGCGAGAAGGACGTCTGGCGGGTCACCCCCGGCGCCCTGATCGGCCGCGACCTGGTGGTCGAGCCGGACCTCTCCAACGCCGCGCCGTTCTTCGCCGCCGCCCTGGTCACCGGCGGCCGGGTGACGGTCCGCGACTGGCCCAAGCACACCAGCCAGCCCGGCGACCAGCTGCGCGAGATCTACACCCGGATGGGCGGCGCCTGCGAGTTCACCGACGAGGGCCTGCAGTTCACCGGCACCGGCCGGATCCACGGCATCGAGGCGGACCTGCACGATGTCGGCGAGCTCACCCCGGTGATCGCCGCCGTCGCCGCACTGGCCGACTCCGAGTCCCACCTGTACGGCATCGCCCACCTGCGGCTGCACGAGACCGACCGGCTCGCCGCGCTCGCCAAGGAGATCAACGACCTCGGCGGCGACGTCACCGAGACCGAGGACGGCCTGCGCATCCGCCCGCGCCCGCTGCACGGCGGCGTCTTCCACACCTACGAGGACCACCGCCTGGCCACCGCCGCCGCCGTGGTCGGCCTGGCCGTGCCCGGCGTCGAGGTGGAGAACGTGGCCACCACCGCCAAGACCCTGCCGGACTTCCCGAAGATGTGGGCGGAACTGCTCGGCGAAGCGGTGGCGGACGCCTGAGCGGAGACTGAGCACATGCGCCGCTACGGCAAGGACGCCGACGAGGACGACATCCGCAACCGCCCCGCCCGCCGGGGATCCCGGCCGCGGACCCGGATCCGGCCCAAACACGATGACGCCGCCGAGGCGATGGTGCTGACCGTCGACCGCGGCCGGCTGACCTGCCTGATCGACCCGGGCACCAAGCAGGAACGCGAGATCGTCGCCATGAAGGCCCGCGAGCTGGGCCGCAAGGGCGTCGTCGTGGGCGACGTGGTCAACATCGTCGGCGACCTCTCCGGGGACAACGACACGCTCGCCCGGATCGTCCGGGTCGAGGAGCGCAGCTCGGTGCTGCGGCGCACCGCGGACGACGACGACCCGTACGAGCGGATCGTCGTCGCCAACGCCCAGCAGCTGGCCATCGTCACCGCGCTGGCCGACCCGGAGCCCCGGCCCCGGCTGATCGACCGCTGCCTGGTGGCCGCCTACGACGCGGGCATGGAGCCGCTGCTGGTGCTCACCAAGGCCGACCTCGCCCCGGCCGGGCCGCTGCTGGAGTCGTACGCGCCGCTCGGCATCGACTACGTGGTCACCCGGCGGGACGAACTGGAGACGGCCGGCGCCGAGGCCGTCCGCGCGCACCTGCGCGGCCTCTCCACGGTGTTCATCGGCCACTCCGGCGTCGGCAAGACCACCCTGGTCAACGCCCTCGTCCCGGACCACCAGCGGCAGACCGGCCGGGTCAACGCGGTCACCGGGCGCGGCCGGCACACCACCGTGTCCGCCCTGGCACTGCGGCTGCCCCCGCCGCCGGGCGCGAAGCCGGGCTCCAAGAAGGCGCTGGACCCGGGCTGGGTGATCGACACCCCGGGCTTCCGCTCCTTCGGCCTCTCGCACATCGACCCGTCCCGGGTCATCCACGCCTTCCCCGACCTGGAGCCCGGCACCGCCGACTGCCCGCGCGCCTGCAGCCACGACGAACCGGACTGCGCGCTGGACGCCTGGGTCGCCGACGGCCACGCCGAGGGCGCCCGGCTCTACTCGCTGCGCCGGCTGCTGGCCAGCAAGGAGGCCCGCGAGGGCGACTGACCCGGGCGGCGGTTTTACCGTCCCATGGGTTTCCCGACCGTTCGAGGTGTCGGACCGCGCCGGCCTGGCGATCATAGGAAGGTCGGGCCACAGCGCGGTCCGACCCGTCGATCGACAGGGAGGGCACGCGATGGCATGGGCCTTGGTGGTCCTGGCCGGCCTGCTGGAGACCGGCTTCGCGATCAACCTCAAGCTCAGCGAGGGCTTCACCAAGCTCTGGCCCACCATCAGCTTCTGCGTGTTCGCCCTGGGCAGCTTCGGCCTGCTCACGCTGTCCCTGAAGAGCCTGCCGGTCGGCCCCGCCTACGCGGTGTGGACGGGCATCGGCGCGGCCGGCACCGCCATCTACGGCATGGTCTTCCTGGACGAGACCACCTCGGTGCTGAAGCTGGTCTCGATCTCCCTGGTGATCGCCGGCGTGATCGGCCTCCAGCTCAGCGGCTCGGCGCACTGACCGTCACCGGCCCACCCCTGCCACCGGCCCGCTCCTGCTGCTCGCCCGCTCGCCGCCGGCAGGCCGTCCCGGTCCGCGAGCCCGGCTGTCCCGATCCGGGCGGGATCGCTAGGGTTTCGGACATGGCCGATTACCACGACGATCTCCGACTCGCCCACGTCCTCGCCGACTCGGCCGACTCGGTCACCCTGGAGCGCTTCCGCGCCCTCGACCTGAAGGTCGAGACCAAGCCCGACCTCACCCCCGTGAGCGACGCCGACAAGGCCGCCGAGGAGCTCGTCCGCAGCGTGCTGCAGCGCGCCCGCCCGCGCGACGCGGTGCTCGGCGAGGAGTTCGGCCTCCAGGGCTCCGGCCCGCGCCGCTGGGTGATCGACCCGATCGACGGCACCAAGAACTACATCCGCGGCGTCCCGGTCTGGGCCACCCTGATCGCCCTGCTGGAGGACGGCCCGGACGGCGTCGAGCGCCCGGTGGTCGGCATCGTCTCCGCCCCCGCGCTGCAGCGCCGCTGGTGGGCGGCCAAGGACCTCGGCGCCTACGCCGGACGCAGCCTCACCAAGGCCTCCCGGATCCACGTCTCCGGCGTCTCCCGGATCGAGGACGCCTCCTTCTCCTACTCCTCGCTCTCCGGCTGGGAGGAGCGCGGCCGCCTCGACCCCTTCCTGGACCTCACCCGCGCCTGCTGGCGCACCCGCGCCTACGGCGACTTCTGGTCCTACATGATGGTGGCCGAGGGCGCGGTCGACATCGCCGCCGAGCCCGAGCTGTCGCTCTGGGACATGGCCGCCAACTGCGTCATCGTCGAGGAGGCCGGCGGCCGCTTCACCGGCCTGGACGGCGTGCCCGGCCCCGGCGGCGCCGACGCCGTCGCCAGCAACGGCATCCTCCACGAGGAGACCCTGCGCCGCCTGAGCGTCTAAGGGCTCTCCTGCGCGGCCGAACGTGGTGCGGGCCCGGTCGACCAGTCCTCTGG
>NZ_JBHWIR010000138.1:0-20955 GCF_042731835.1 Kitasatospora sp. NPDC059817
CCACTCACACACCCACACCCCCCCAACCGCGATACCAGGGGGTCTCGGGGGCTCGGATTTGTTTATACGAGACCGCCGCCGCCGTCTCGGCCCGCCTGCGGGCGGACGCCACGCCGGCGGGTGCGGGTCCACCACCCGCGACGCTCCCCGCCCTGCTCGCCGCCGCGACGGCGCAGCGGCTGCTCTGCGCGGTCGCCGGCCTGCCGGACCCGGGCGATCCGGACGGCGATCCGCGGCTGCTCGTCGGCCGCCCGGCGGTGCTGGTGGCCGAGGCCCGCCCGCCGCGCGCCGACTACCACCCGTGGGCGGCGGGCCCGGGCCGTACCGCCGGGCCGCCCGACGGACTGGCCGAGGCCCTGCGCAGGGTCACCGCACTCGGCGATCCGCGCCTCGGCGTACTCGACGCGCCCTCGCCCGGTGGCCTGCCGCAACTGCCGGCGGCCCTGGTCTCCTGCCGCACACCCGCCGGAACCCTGGTGGCCGGTGCGGCCCGGACGGACCTGGCCCGGCTGGCCGCCGCCTGCCGGGCCGCCGAACTCCGGCTGGCCGCACTCGACCCGACCGCCCCGGTCGTGGGCGCCGACCCGGACCACGCACTCGGCCGGGCCCTGCGTCGCGCGGCCCAAGCCCGTCCGTCCGAGGGCCGCCCCCTCGCGTGGGCTGCCTGGCGGGAGCACCCCCAGGCGGCGCACTGGTGGGCGGCGCTGGCCCGGCGCCTCGGCCACGCTCCCGAGCTGGAACTCGGCCAACTGGCCGACGAGCAGGCCTTCCTGGCCGTCGTGGCCACCGCCGGTACCGTCCTCGGCCGGGCCGTCGAGGCCACCCCCGCCGACGCGGTCGCCGTCGCCGCCCTGTCCGCCCTGACCCGCCTCATGGCCGCCGGCCACGGCCTGTCCGCCGCCCACCACACCATCTTCACCGGCGCCGCCGCCCCGCTCGCCGCCCGGCGGCAGCCGCCCGGCCGCCCGGACCCAGGCCGCCCGGACCCAGGCCGCCCGGAGCCAGGCTGGACGGACCCGGGCTGGACGGACGAGGGCTGGACGGACCGCTGGATCGCCGAACTCGCGGGCCGGGAGCCGGCGTTGCGGGACTCCCTGGGCCGCCTGACCGGGCTGCGCGCCGACCCCTGGCAGCCTGCCACCGCCGCCGCCCGCCCCCTGGCGAACGCCCTGGACGGCTGCGGCTTCACGGTTCTCGTGACCACCGGAGGCCACCCATGACCACCGCCACCGACCTGCCGGTCCTCGACCCCGAGCGGGCGCTGGCGACCACGAGCGGCACCGCCGTCGTCCACCTCACCAGCTGGACCCTCGACCTGGCCGCCCGACTCAGCCGCCACGCGCTGGAGCACCCGGTGCGACTGGTGCCGGTACGGGAGGACGGCGCGCTGACGGTCGTCGGGCCGGTCCTGGAGCCAGGGGCGTCGGCCTGTCTGAGCTGCACCGAGTACCAGCGCCTGGCCACCGCGGGCGGCCGGGTGCCCTGGCACAGCCCCGCACTGGCGCTCGCGGGCACCGGCACCCCGGCCTTCACCGAGGCGGTCGCCGCGCTCGCCGCCGACCTCGCCGCCGACCGGGCAGAGTCCGGGCCGCACGCCACCGTCCACCTCGTCCACGGCGACCGCGCCACCTGGTCCACCCACCTGGTCCGCCCCGTCGGCGGCTGCCCGGTCTGCCGCCCGCTGCCCGCCGACTCGCCCGCCGCCGCCCGGCTGCCCCTGACACCCCGCCCGCTGCCCGATCCGGCCGTGCTGCGCGGCGCGAACGACCTGACGGGCACCGGCCCCAGGGCCAACGACCGGCTGCGCGCCGAGCTGTACGACGAGCGTTTCGGCCCGGTCCGGCGCCTGTTCCGCACCGAGGACTCGGCGTTCGCCCTCACCACCGCCTGGGTCACCGACGGCCGGCTGCTCGACGACGGCGGCTACGGGCGGGCCGTGGACTTCCGGTCCAGCGAGCGGGTGGCGCTGTTCGAGAGCGTCGAGCGCTTCGCGGGCATGCGGCCGCTCGGCCGCAGGACCGTCCTGCGGGGCTCCTACGGCGACCTCGCGCGCGACCTGGGGCCCGAGGCCGTCCTCGACCCCGTCCGGCTGGGGCTGCCCGATCCCGCGCACCACGGGCACCCGAACCGGGCCACCGTCCCGTACACCCCCGACCTCGTGCTGGACTGGGTCCACGGCTGGTCCCTCACCCACGCGCGCCCGCTCGCCGTGCCGGAGCACGTCGCCTACTGGGAGCTCCCGGACCGGGACCGCCCCAGGGTGGTCTACGAGTCCTCGAACGGCTGCGGGCTCGGCAACAGCCCCCAGGAGGCCGCCCTCTACGGGCTGTTCGAGGTCGCCGAGCGGGACGCCTTCCTGATGGCCTGGTACGCGCGGACCCCGCTGCCCGGCGTCGCCGTCCCCGTCGAGGACCCGGCCGTCGCCGACCTCGCCGACCGCGCGCGCCTGCTCGGCTACCGGCTCACCCTGCTCGACGCCACCAACGACCTCGGCGTTCCCGCCGTGATCGCCCTCTGCCGCTACCGGGGGAGCCACCCGGACGCCCCGCGCACCTTCCTGGCGGCCGGCGCCCACCACGACCCGCGGGCGGCGATCCGCTCGGCCGTCGCCGAAGTGGTCACCAACGTGCAGGAGGCGGCGCACCGCCCGGCCACCCCGGGCGGGCCGCGCGACCCGAACCGGCTGCGGCCGATGCTGGAACGCCCCGAGCTGGTGGTCGGCCTGGAGGACCACGTCGGCCTCAACACCCTGCCCGAGGCGCAGCCCCGCCTGGACTTCCTCTTCGCCGGCCCGCCCCCGGTGCCCTGGCCCGAACGCTGGCCCGGCGCCCCCGAGCCGGTCACCGACCTGACCCTGCTGCTGGAGCGGACGGTGGCCCGGCTCGCCGAGGAGGGCCTCGACGTCGTGGTGGTCACCCAGGACGAGCCCGGGGTCCGCGAACGGCTCGGCCTGCACTGCGCCAAGGTCGTCATCCCCGGGACCCTCCCGATGACCTTCGGGCACGTCAACCGCCGCACCCGCGGCCTGCCCCGGCTGCTGGCCGTCCCGCACCGGCTCGGCCGCAGCCCCCGCCCGCTGCACCACGACGACCTGGCCCTCCACCCGCACCCGTTCCCGTGACGGCCCCGACCCCCTCCCCGAGGACCCGATGACCACCCACCACCGGCCGACCACCCACTGGCAGAGCCTGCACCTCGCGCTTCCCCTGACCGCCCGGGACGCCGACGCCTTCGTCACCGACGACCTCGCCCCGCTGATGGACGGGCTGACGACGGACCCGGACGCCGACTGGTTCTTCATCCGCTACGGCGAGGGCGGCCCCCACCTGCGGATCCGCTTCCACGGCCCGGGCGCGCCGGAGCAGGCCGAAGGACTCGCCGCCGACCTCGCCCGCCTCGCCGCCCGCCGCACCCCGCCCGCCAGCCCCTGGGCGCCCCGCCACGGCGAGGTGACGGCGGTGCCCTACCGGCCCGAGACCGAACGCTACGGAGGCCCGGCCCTGCTGCCGATCGCCGAGGACCTCTTCGGCCACTCCTCCCGCACGGCCGTCCGTGCCCTGCGGGCCGCCTCCGCAACCGCCGCCCGCCTGCCGCTCGCCCTCGACCTCGCCCACACCACCGCCCACGCGCTCGGCCTCGACGACCTCTCCGCCGCCCGCTGGCTGCGCCGCCACGCCGCCTCCTGGCGCTGGGTCACCGAGTACCGGCCGCTGCCCGGCGCGGCCGTCCACACCAGGGTCAACACGGTGTTCGCCCGGCAGCGGGACGCGCTGGCCCGGCGTGCCCGGGCCTTGCGCGAGGCACTCGACACCGGCGCCGCCGCACCTTGGCTGACCGACTGGTCCGGGCAGGTGGCGGCCGCGGCCGACCGGATGCGCGCTGCCTCGCCGCCCGAGGCCGCCGAGCGGCTGTCCTGGGCCTGGGCCTCCCAGCTGCACATGCTGTTCAACCGCCTCGGCGTCGGTCCCGACGAGGAGCGCGCGGTCTGCCGGCTCGCCGCCCGCACGCTGCTGGAGACCGACCGGCCGTTCGCCTTCTTCCCCGCCGACCGGCACGCCCCCGACTACCAGTACCTGGAGCGCAGCAAGTTCCAGATCGGCCGCAGCGAGGACACCGCGCTGCGCGACCTGGCGCCCCGCCCGGCCCCGCAGGAACAGCCCGACGACGTCCGGCTGCCCGCCGAGCCCCTGCCGGAGCTCACCCTCGCCGAGGTCCTGGGCACCCGTCGCTCCGCCCGCGGCCCGCTGACCGGCCCGCTCACTGCCGCCACCCTCGGCGGGGTGCTCTGGTCCGCGTGCGCACCGGGCCCGGAACTGCGCCGGCCGATCGCCGACGGCACCGACCCCGCCCACCGCCCGTACCCGAGCGCGGGCGCGCTGTACAGCGTCCGTCTGCGCCTGCTCGCCCTCGCCGTGGACGGCCTGCCCGCCGGCACCTACCAGTGCCTGCCGGAGCGCCGCGCGCTGCGCCCGATCGGCCCGGCCCCCGCCCTCGACGACCTCAAGGCCCTCTCCTCCTACCTCTCCCGCCCGGCCGCGGATCCGGACGCCGTCGGCATCGACGAGGCCCCCGCGGTCCTCGCGGTCTACGTCGACCTCGCCCTGCTGCGCAGCCGCTACGGCCTGCGGGCGCTGCGCCTGGGCCTGCTGGAGGCCGGCCACCTGACCCAGAACCTGCTGCTCGCCGCCACGGCCTTCGGCCTCGGCACGATTCCCCTCGGCGGGGTCCACGACGACCTCGCCCACGAACTCCTCGGCCTGGACGACCTGGACGAGCCCGTGCAGTACCTCCTGCCGCTGGGGCGGGTCTGACACCTCGCGTCGGATCAACGCGCGGCCTCGGGCGCCCGGCGGGAGTTGCCGGGCCCGCCCCGGGCCGGGGGCCCGGGCGGTCAGCGTGAGTGGGCGGCGAGGCTGAGCAGCAGGTGGGCGGATTCGGGGTGGTGGAAGTCGGAGTGGGCGCCCGCCGGGTTGAGGCGGGTGGCCAGGCCGCCGCGGTAGACCCGGGCGGCGTCGATGTTGACGATCGGGTGGTCCAACTCGGTGCGCGGGTACGGGGAGGCGGTGGGGCGCAGCCGGGTGCTGAACTGGGGGACGGGGGCGACGCCGGTGCCGGAGTGGCCGATGCCCGGGCGGCCCTCGGCGCGCAGGTGCCAGAAGCCGGTGGCGCGGTCCCAGCGGGAGTGGGTGAGCACCAGCGGGCCGCGCAGCGGGGCGCCGGGGCGGCCGGGGCCGAGGAACAGCCGGGGGAAGAGGTGGGTGAAGGCGTCGCGGGGCGCGGCCATCTGGAAGACCAGCGCGCTGTCGACGGTGAACGGCCGGGTGGGGTCGCCCGGCCGGCTCCAGCCCAGCACCGGCGGCCCGGCGGGCCGGTCGGCCGCGTACTGGACGGCCTCGCAGAGGAAGCGGCCGCCGAAGGAGTGGCCGACCAGGTGCAGGTACTGGCCGTTGCGGTTGGCCAGGACGCGGGGCGAGGCCGGGTCGCCGCGGTCGGCGTCCAGGTAGCCGAGCAGGTGGCCCAGGACGCGCCCGGCCTGCCCCTGGGCGCTCATGGCGTGCGCCCGGGCCCGGATCCGGCGGTAGCCGGCCGGTGACGGCAGGCTGGAGGACGGCCAGCGCACCACCACGCACCACGGGCGGAACCCCCTGGTCAGCCCGGGGTAGGCGGTCGGCGCGGACCGGTGCAGGGCGGCGGCCTCGGTGAGCAGGGCGGCGGCCGAGCGGTCGGCGGCGGCGGGGCTGGTCTGCCAGCCGTGGACGTAGACGTAGACGTCGGTCGCCCGCGGGGGGATGCGCAGGTGCCGGGCGAGGTGTTGGGCGATCCGGGCCTCGGGCACCGGCGTGCGGGTGCCGGGGACGAGCAGCCGGCCCTCCTCGTCCAGGTCGACGGTGGCGGTGGCGATGGCGATGGGCGTGGGCGCCGTCACGGGGTCAGCTCCAGGATGCTGTCGAGGCCGCAGTGCAGGGAGTAGGTGAGCGCCAGCGGGTTGCGGTACTCGCGGGCGAACCGCCGGACCAGCTGCTGGGTGATCTCGCCCGCCGTGAACTCCCCGGTCAGGTAGAGGTCGAGGAAGGCGAAGGCGTACTCGGCGGCGAAGACCTGCGGGATCTCGATCTGCGGGCCGAGCACGCCGTTGGCGCCGAGGTCGACCAGCGCCCGGCCGAGGTGCTCCAGTTCGGCGGCCGTGGACTGCCCGGTGTGGCAGGCGTTCAGCAGCACGAACGGCCGGAACATGGCGTCCGGCGCCTCGGCGTGCCGGCGGCGGTGGCGGCGCACCAGGTCGGCGTCGATCTGGCGGTCGTCGGAGAGCCGGACGGCGAGCTGCTCGTACGGGGAGTCGCCGGCGACGAACTGGCCGTGGCACCAGAAGTACATGACGTCCTCGTCCAGCACGGCGGAGGACAGCGCCTTGAGCAGCGGCTCGGACTCGGTGCGCACGGTCAGCTGGGAGCGGTCCTCCAGCAGCTTGCGGACCTCGGGGGCCCGGCCGACGTCGGTGAGCTGGTCGTCGGTGTTGAGGCTGGTGACGGGCCTGGTGCGGGCCGGGTACGGCGGCTGGATCGGCGGGTAGCCGGCGCCGGTCTGCTCGACCTGGTGGCGGTGGCCGAGGAAGTCCGCCCACGGGTCGGCGTGGCCGCCGTCGACGGCGAGCATCGGCCAGGGCAGGTGGAGGTCGGAGTCGAAGCTGATCCGCAGCGAGCCGTGCTCGGTGAGCGTCCGGGTGAGGTACTCGCGGAAGACGGTGAGCTCGCGCTCCGGCCCGTCGAGCATCACCTCCAGGAAGTACCGTCCCTCCTCGGCCAGTTCGGCGACCTGCCGCTCGGCGACGCCGGCCAGCCGGTTGAAGTCGACGGCCTGGGCGAAGGGGTAGCCGCCGATCGGCTCCGGGTCGTACTGGACCAGGCGGTCGCGCCAGACGGTCCGCAGCCGGGAGGCCCGGGCGAGCAGGGCGGGGGCGGACACCTTCAGCTCCGCGCGGTGGGGGCGGGACCAGGGCGTGCGCTCGCCGGGCCGGAAGGCGGAGACGAACAGGTCGTCGCGGTGGCGGCGCAGCGAGACCACGAGGTCCAGCGGGGCCGGCTCCTTGGCCTGCGGGGCGTCCGGCGCCTGCTGCCGGGGGAGCCGGGTGAAGTCGGCGGAGGGGTTCTGGCGGATCTCGACGAGGAGGTCCCGGGCCACGCGATTACTCCTCGTCCTGGGCGGTGTCGGCGACGGTGATGGCTTGAGAGGTGACGGCTTGGGCGGCGACGGTGGCGGCTTGCGCGACGGGCGGGACCTCGACGACGGCGCACAGGTCCTGGAGCACGGCGCCGTGCCCCCGGTCGTAGACGGTGATCCGGACGGTGTGCGGCCCCGGCACGGACGGGGTCAGCGCGAAGCGGACGGGCTCCCCGGCGGGGCTGTAGTCGGCGACGGGCGGATCGAGCACGGCGTCCGAGGCGGCGACGGCCACCAGGCGCAGGCCCGGCAGCTCGCCGGGGTCGCTCTGCGGCACCTCGGGTTCCAGCCGCAGTTCCAGGTGCACGGCGGCCCCCACCGCCGGCTCGTCGAGCAGGGTGAGCCGGGGCCGCCAGGCCGTCCTGGCCGGCGCGGGCGCCGGGGGGCGGTGCCGCGACCCGCGCGAGCGCCGGATCAGCGCGGCCGGCTCGGACGGTTCCGGGCCGAGCTCCGCGCGGACGGGTGCGGCCGGCAGCGACTGCGGCCCGCCGCCGTCGAGTCGGGCCGGCGACTCGGCTGCGCCGCCGTCGAGTCGGGCCAGGGCCGTCCGGCTCTCCACCGCCAGCGGATGGCCGGGGCCCATCAGGGTCCGGCGCGCGGTGTGGACGGCCGCCAGCAGGCCCTGGGCGGCGTCCCGGCGCCCGCTCGCGGCGAGCGCGGCGGCCAGGCCGACGGCCAGCGTGGGGAACACCGGGAGCAGCCCGGGGCGCAGGGCGCCGAGGCTGACGGCGACGCCGTCGGCCTGCCGGTGCCCGGTCAGCAGTGCCCCGGCCGGGATCCGGTCGGCGACGATGCCTTCGTACACCCGCACCGCCCCGACGGCGTCGCCGGCCCGCAGCCGCGCGTGGGCGAGGCTCTGGCGGATGCTCAGGGTGAGGGAGTTGCGGGGGCCGTGGCTCGCGGCGCACTCCTCGGCGAGTTCCTCCAGCCGGACGACGGCGCGCAGCGGCCGCGGGCCGCAGGCCAGCAGCAGCGCGTGGGCCTCGCGGGCGGTGAGGGTGGCGTCGTCGGTGCTGCCGAGGGCGTCGTCCGCGCAGGCGGCGAGGGTGGCGGCCAGGCGCACCGCCGCGTCGTGCTCCCCGTTGAGGTGGCGGGCGAGGGCGAGGACGCACCCGGACCGGACGAGGCCGGGCAGGGCGGGGCCGGCGGGTCGGGTCCAGTCCGGCGTCAGGGGCGAAAGTTCGGCGATCGCGCCGGCGTGGTCCCCGGCGAGCACCAGGGCCTGGGCGAGGCCGTACCGCACGGCGTGGGCGAGGAGGTGCTCCGGACCGAGGGCCGATTCGACGGCGGCCAGCACCTCCCGGTAGCAGTCGGCGCCCTCCGCGTACCGGCCGGCCTCGACGAGGTTGAGCGCGATGCTGTCCCGGTCGTCGAGAGCGTCGAGGGTGTCGAGAGCGTTGAGGGAGTCGGGGGCGCCGGGGTGTTCGGCACCGAGGATCCGGGTGCGGTCGGCCAGCAGGGCGCGGTAGAGCGCGTCGGCGCGGTCGTGCTCCCAGCGGCGGCGGTGGGCGTGGGCGAGGTCGGCGCGCGCGGTGAGGGCGTCGGGGTGGTCCTGGCCGTGTACGCGCTCGTGGTCGGCGAGCAGCATCAGCCGTTCGACGATCTCCTGCCGCTGCTGGCCGGCGCGGGCGTGGGTGGAGGCGAGGCTGGAGCGCTCGCCGAGGGTGTCCGGGTGGTCCGCGCCCTGGACCCGGCTCCGGTGGGCGATCAGCTCGGTGAACAGGGCTGTGGCGCGGTCGAGTTCGCCGGTGGCGAGGACGGCCTCGGCGAGTTGGGAGAGCTGGTGGAGGGTGTCCGGGTGGTCGGGGCCGTGGATGCGCGCACGGTCGGCGGCCAGTGCCTCCCGTTCGGCCTCGGCCTGGTGCAGGAGGCCCGCGAGTCGGCGGTCCTGGGCGAGGCTGCCGCGACAGGCGAGGGTGCCGGGGTGGTCCGGGCCCTGGAGCCGGATCCGGTCCCGCAGCAGCGCCTCGTCGAGTTCCGTCGCGGGGCGGTGGTCGCCGCCCGACCGGTACGTCCAGGCCAGCAGGAACCGGGCGCCGAGGGCGTCGGGGTGGTCCGGTCCGAGCACCCGCTCGGTGTCGGCGACCAGGGGCGCGGCCAGGTCGAGCGCGCGTTGGAGGTCGTAGCCCGCGCGGTACGAGGAGGCCTGCCACCAGCGGGCGTTGAGGGTGTCCGGGTGGTCGGCGCCGAGCACCCGGGCCCGGTCGGCGGCGACGGCGCCGAAGGCCTCGGCCGCGCGGCGCTGGTCGTCCGCGTCGCGGTGGGCGGCGGCCTGCCACCACCGGGTGGTGAGCGTGTCCGGGTGGTCCGGGCCCTGCGCCCGCTCCTGGTCGGCCAGCAGCGCCGTGTACAGCTCGGCGGCGGCGGGGTGGTCGCCCGCCGCCACCACCGACCGCGCGAGGCCGAGCCGCGCGTCGAGGGTGTCGGGGTGGTCCGGTCCGAGCACCCGTTCGTAGTCGGCGACCAGGGCCCGGAACAGGTCCACCGAGCGGTCGTGCTCGGCCGCGTCGCGGCAGGTCCGGGCCAGGCCGAGCCGGGTGTCCAGGGTGGTGGGGTGGTCGGCGCCCAGGACCCGGGCCAGGTCCGCGACCAGTGCCTCGTACAGCTCCAGGGCGCGGTCGAGTTCGCCGACCTCGCGGTGGCCCGCCGCCTGCGAGCGCCGGGTGTCGAGGGTCTCGGGGTGGTCGGGGCCCTGGAGCCGGGTGCGGTCGGCCACCAGCGCGGAGTGCAGCTCTGCGGCGCGGCGGTGCTCGCCCGCCTCGCCGTGCGCCCAGGCCAGGGAGCCGCGGGCGTCCAGGGCCAGCGGGTGGTCGGCGCCGTGGAGCCGGGTGCGGTCGGCGGCCAGGGCCTCGTAGCGGGCGATGGCGCGGCGGTGGTCCTTCGCGGCGGAGGTGGCCCAGGCCAGTCCGGCGCGCGTGGCCAGGGTCTCGGCGTGGTCGGCACCGCGGATCCGGGTGTCGTCGGCCACCAGTGCGTCGAACAGCTCCACCGCGCGGCGGTGGTGGCCGGCCCGCTGGTGGCCGTTCGCCTGCCACCAGCGGGCGGTGAGGGTCTGGGGGTGGTCGGCGCCGAGGATCCGGCTGCGGTCGGCCGCCAGCGCGTCGTACAGCTCCACTGCGCGGCGGTGCTCGCCGGCCTGCTGGCAGTCGTGTGCCAGCCACCAGCGGGCGTTGAGGGTGTCCGGGTGGTCGGGGCCCTGGAGCCGGGCCCGGTCCGCGACGAGCTCCTGGTGGAGCTCCAGCGCCCGGCGGTGCCGGCCGGCGGCGGTGAGTGCCTGCGCCAGCGCCAGACGGGCGCCCAGGGTGTCGGGGTGTTCCGGTCCGTGGACGCGGGCGTGGTCGGCCACCAGGGCTTCGGACAGCGTGACGGCCTGCCGGTGGTCGCCCGCCTCCCGGCAGCTGTCGGCGTGCCACCAGCGGGTGTTGAGCGTCTCCGGGTGGTCGGGGCCCTGCAGCCGGGCGCGGTCGGCCGCCAGCGCTTCGTACAGTTCCGCCGCGCGCCGGTGCTCCCCGGCGTCCCCGTGCGCGGAGGCGAGCCACCACCGGGCGCTGAGGGTGCGGGGGTGCTCCTCGCCGTACAGCAGGACGCAGTCGGCGACCAGTTCCGCGTACAGCTCCACGGCGCGCGGGTGGTCGCCGCTCTCGTCGTGGGTCCGCGCCAGCTGGAGGCGGGCGCTGAGGGTGGTGGGGTGCCCGGCGCCGAGCGTCAGGGTCAGGTCGGCCAGCACCC
Source organism: Kitasatospora sp. NPDC059817 (assembly GCF_042731835.1). Taxonomy (NCBI): domain Bacteria; kingdom Bacillati; phylum Actinomycetota; class Actinomycetes; order Kitasatosporales; family Streptomycetaceae; genus Kitasatospora; species Kitasatospora sp. NPDC059817. The sequence goes on from NZ_JBHWIR010000138.1 coordinate 10,948, forward strand.
GTTCGCGTTCGGCGAGCGCCTCCCGGATCCGCCCCGCGCACTGGAGGGCGTAGGCCAGGCCGGTGCGGGCGTTGAGGGTCTGCGGGTGGTCGGGGCCGTGGACCCGGTCGTAGTCGGCCACCAGCCGTGTGCGCAGTTCCACGGCCTGCCGGTGGTGCTCCGCCGCGCCGTGCAGCCAGGCCTGCCAGCCGCGGGTGTGGAGGACGGCGGGGTGGTCGGCGCCGAGCACCCGCAGCCGGTCGGCGACGAGTCGGTCGCACAGCTCCGCCGCGTGCCGGTGGTCGCCGGCGTCGCCGAGGGCCCGGGCCAGGCTCAGCCGCGCCTCGAAGGTCTCGTGGTGGTCGGGGCCGTGGACCCGCTCGCGGTCGGCGAGGAGCCGTCGGCATTCGGCGAGCGCCGGGCGGGGGCGCCCGGCCAGCAGCAGGGTGCGGGTGAGGTTGGACCGTTCGTCCAGGGTGTCCGGGTGGTCCGGGCCCTGGATGCGGGCGCGGTGGGCCACCAGGTCTTCGAACTCGGCCAGTTCATGGTCGGTCCGGCCCGCGACGCGCAGCGCGTAGGCGAGGTTGCTGCGCTCCTCCAGGGTGTCGGGGTGGTCCGCCCCCTGGGCGCGGGCGCGGTCGCGGACCAGCGCCCGGTGTTCGTCCACCGCCGTCCGGAGTTGGCCCGCCTCGCGGTGGGCGTGGGCGAGACCGCTGCGCGCGTCCAGCGTGTGGGGGTGGTCGGGCCCGAGGACGCGGGTGTAGTCGCCGACCAGATCGGTGAACCAGGTGACCGCCGGGGCCGGGTGCCCGGCCTCGCAGTGGGCGGCCGCCAGCATGCCGCGCGCGAAGAGGGTCTGCGGATGGTCCGGCCCCTGCACCCGGACGTGGTCGGCGACCAGCGCCTCGTACCCGGCGACCGCGGCCCGGTGGTCTCCCGCGACGACGTGGGCGGCCGCGAGCCAGTCGCGGCTGGTCAGGGTGTCGGGGTGGTCGGCGCCGAGCACCCGGGCCCGGTCGGCCACCGCCTGCTCGTACAGGGTGATGGCCAACCGATGCTGGCCGGCGGTGAGTTGGGCGTACGCGAGCCCGTTGCGGTGGGCCAGGATGTCCGGGTGGTCGGGGTCGTCCAGGACCCGGCCGGCGTCGGCCAGCAGCCGCTCGAACTCCGCCACCGCCGCCTGGTGTTGACCGGCCACCTGGAGGGCGTAGGCCAGGCCCGCGCGGCTGGTGAGGGTCTCCCGGCTGTCGGCGCCGAGCACCCGCGCCCGGTCGGCCACCACCGTGCGGAACTCCTCGACGGCGCACCGGTGTTCACCCGCCTTGCGGTAGGCGTGGGCGAGGGTGCTGCGGTCGGCGAGGGTGGCCGGGTGGTCGTGGCCCTGGAGGCGGGTGCGGTCGGCCACCACCGCCCGGCAGAGCGCGACGGCCCGGGCCGGATCGCCGGCCCGGGCGTGGAGTTCGGCGAGCCGGCCCCGGGTGGCCAGGGTGTCGGGGTGGTCGGCGCCCAGCAGGCGGGTCTGGCCGTCGGCCACCGCGGTGACCAGCGGGATGGCGAACACCCGCTGGGCCCGGTCGGTCAGCTCGCCGGCGGCCAGCCGGTACAGCGCGACGGTCTGCGGGGTGGGCTGCTCGGACGGGCCGCCGGCGGCCAGCTCACGGATGTGCGGCAGCAGCGCCCGGCGCAGCCGGGGCCCGGCGGTCGGCCAGAGCCGGGCGGCGGCCTCGGCGAGCTGCTGTTCGGCGCGCCGGCGCAGCGGGCGGGCGCCGTCGGAACGGCGCAGCACGCCCTGGAGCAGGCGGTGCACGGTGACGGTGTCGCCGAGGGTGATCAGGTTGTAGTCGGCGAGCAGCCGCAGCGCGGAGTCGACCTCGGCCGGGCGGCGCGCGCCGAAGGGCGTCAGGGCTTCGCGCGGCAGCGCCTCGGGGGCGTACCAGGCGAGCGTGCGCAGCAGCTCGACGGCGAACGGGGTGGTGGCCTGGACGGTGCGCAGGGTGGTGTGCCAGAGCCGGGAGACGGTGGCCACCGCGCCGGACCCGGTACCGGTACCGGAGTCGGAGCCGGAGTCGGCGTCAGGGCCGGCCGGGCTGCTGGTGCGCAGCAGCTCGCGGTAGGCGGCGAAGGTCGTGCCGGTCTGCTGCACGTAGGCGCCGGCCTGGGCGAGGGCGAGCGGGAGATGGCCGAGTTCGTCGGCGAGGGCGAGCACCTCGGCCTGTTCGGCCCGCGCCCCGGGGTAGGCGGCGCCGCAGAGCAGCCGGGTGGCCTCGGGGGCGTCGAGGACGTCGATCCGCACCGGGCGGATGCCGGGGTGCCAGCCGCCGGCGCGGCGGCTGGTGACCAACTGGTGGCCGCGGCCGAGCAGGCGGCCGAGATAGGGGGTGAGATGGACCGGGTCCTCGGCGTTGTCGTAGACGAGCAGCCAGCGGTCGTGGGCGCGCAGCCAGGCGAGCGCCCACTCGACCTGCTGGCCGGGCGGGGCGGTGAGGGCCCAGGTGGGGTGGAGGTGGACGGCGAGGTCGGCGAAGGCCTCGGCGAGCTGCTCCTCGGACTCGGCGGTGATCCACCAGATCAGCCGGTAGTGCGTGGCCTCGGCGTAGGCGTAGTGCAGCGCGACGGTGGTCTTGCCGACCCCGCCGAGGCCGTGCAGCGTGGTGGCCTGGGTGACCAGCCCGCTGCCGTCGCCGTCCGACAGCGCCTCGGCGATCGCCCGCAACGCGCCGTCGCGGCCCACGAGTCGGTCCGCGGCGCGGGGCGGCAGGTTGGGAGCGGGGGCGCTCGCCTCGACGGTCAGCGCGGCCCGCGCCGCCTCGGGCGGCAGCACGGCCGCCCGCTGCTCGGCGTGCGGGTTCCCGGCGGTGGCGGGTGAGACCGGGCGGCGGCGCTGGTCGAAGGCCTCGTGGTCGGGCAGGCCGCCCTCGGGCCGGACATGCGTCGTCCTGGACATCAACACTTCGGCGCCCTCACCCCCACGTACGGTTCCGCCCGCCCACCGTAGTCGCGGGCGGGCGCCGTGTCACCGGATTCCGCCGGTCACCCGGAGCCGGGCGCACCACTGTCGGTACCGGACGGTAGCGTACCCGGATGATCATGCACACCGCCCCCACCTGGCACGCCACCAGGACGGGCGGCCCGCCGCGGCCAGGGCCACACCGAGGTTGATGCGGGCCAGGCCCTCGGCGGCGCGGTCGCGGGTGTCGAGGAACGCTTCGACGGCCGAGCCGGTGCGCCCCGGCGCCGGCGTCAGGCCTGGCCCTGCCCGGCGAAAGCCCGTTCGGCGGCGGTCATCACCCAGAGCGGGAACTGCTCCACGGGAATCGCAGGCGAGGCCGGGAAGTCGGGCCGGATCGACGCATCAGGGAAGAACGCGACCTGGCAGCGCCGGCACAGCCACCCTGCCTGCCACACGTGGAGATGCCGCTGCCAGAGCGCCCGCTGCTCGGGCAGTCCTCGTTCGACCGCTCGCCTGTGGCGGCTTCGCGACACGGTCCACACGATCAGGCCGATGACCAGCAGGACGGCGGGCAGGATGAACGGGCCTACGTGGTAGCCGAGCTGGTAGGCGGAGTCGTAGCCGCTCAGGTCCTCGTCGTCGCGGAGCTGCGAGAGGACCCCGAGCAGGCCGAAGACCGCGGCGAGGACGAAGAGCACGATCGCCCCCGTGCTCGGCTCGGCAGGGGCGGGCTGCGGCTCGGGCGGCGGGTACAGCAGCGCACGCGTCGAGTCGTCGAGTGGCGCGGTGGTGTCCGCCAGGGCGTGCGCCATGAGGACGGACTGGTCCGGTGCGGTGCACTGGGGGCAGGTGGCACTCATCGAATGGTTCGCTCCTGATGGGGACTTGTGCCTGAACGGTGAACACGTAGTACACCACGGGAGGCTGACTGTCCGTGGTGGGCAGTCACCCGCCCCCGGCAGGCGGGTCAGAGCTCCGGAGCAGGCGCGGCCGCGTCGAGGGTGATGGTCCCGGTGGAGGCGATGGTGGTGCCGGGGCATGGGACATGGGTCGGACCCACCGTCAGTCCGCCAGCCCCAGCGGGTCCGGGGCGGGGGCGAGCAGTTCCGGACCGTTGGAGCGGGCGCTGTTGACGGCGGGGGAGACGGCCCGCACCCGCAGGGCGCCGTCGGCGGGGCGGCGCAGTAGGTGGTGGAGTTCGTCGGAGTCCGTGAGGTCGGGGGCGAGCCAGGCGGCCAGGTCGGCGGGGGCGATGGTGAGCGGCATCCGGTCGTGGACGCGCCCGGCGCTGTCGGTGGCGTCGGTGGTGATGACGGTGGCGGTGGCGAGCCAGGCCGCCGGGTCGTCCTCGGGCCGGGTGCGGTCGCGCCAGAACTCGTACAGGCCGGCCATCAGCATGACCGAGCCGGTGCTGAGGAAGTACGGCTGCTTGTACTTCTTCCGGTCGGCGGCGGCGGGCACCTCGCGCCACTCGAAGTAGCCGTCGGCGGGGATGACGCAGCGCCGGGTGGTGAAGGCCTTGCGGAAGGCGGGCTTGAGGTGGACGGTCTCCGAGCGGGCGTTGATCATGCGGGCGCCGCCGGAGGGGTCCTTGGACCAGGACGGCACCAGGCCCCAGCGCAGCGGGCGCAGCTGCCGCAGCAGCTCGCCGCTCTCCCGGTCGACGCGTTCCAGGACGGCGGGCACCGGGTCGGTGGGTGCCACGTTCCAGCTCGGCGCGAATGACTCGGCCGGATCCCAGCGCAGTTCCCCGAGCAGGGCGACGAGGTCCTGGGGCGTGGTGGTGGAGACGAAGCGACCGCACATGCCCCCCACCCTGCCACCAGCGGCGGACAATTCCGGGCAGGGCCTACGCGGGGTGGCTGCCCGGGGTGTGGCCGAAGGTGCGGCGGAAGACGTCGATGAAGGCGCTCGCGGAGGACCAGCCGCAGCGGTGCGCGACCGCCGTGACGGGCAGGCCCTCGGCGAGCAGCACCAGGGCGTGGTGCAGCCGCAGCTGGGTGCGCCATTGGGGGAAGGTCATGCCGAGGTCGGTGCGGAAGAGCCGGGAGAGCGTGCGGTCGCTGGCGCCGACCGCCCGGCCCAGCTCGGCGAGGGTGTGCTGGTCGGCCGGGTCGGCCCGGAGCCGGTCGCAGACCGCGCGCAGCAGCGGCGTGGCGGGGGCGGGCAGGTGCAGCGGCTGCTGCGGGGAGGCGCGCAGCTGGTCGAGCAGGACGGCGCGCAGCCGGGCCCGCTCGGGGCTGTCGTCCTCGGGGGTGCGGGTGTAGGCGACGATCAGTTCGCGCAGCAGCGGCCCGACGGCGAGCACGGTCGGCCGGTCCAGGCCGAGCGGGTTCTCGGCGGCGGGCAGCCCGACCAGGTGGAGGTCCAGTTCGCCGTGGGCCTGGTGGGCGTGCACGGTGCCGGCCGGGACCCAGATGGCGCGGGTGCCGGGGGCGACCCAGGAGCCGGCGTCGGTGGTGATGGCGAGCACGCCGCTGGCCGCGTAGGCGATCTGGTGGTCGTCGTGGCGGTGGGCGTCGATCCCGGTGCCGGAGGCCAGCCGCTGGGCGCGGGTCGGGGCGACGGGGTCATGGCGGATGTTCGGCATCACCTGGCAGATTATCGGAAGCCCGACAGGTGTCGCTGCGCCGAGCATGTCGGCATGCCGAAGACAACGCCGGACAATCTGCCGATCGCTATGCCCCCTACGTCCAGTACATCCAGTACGTCGAGCACGCCTGACAATCCGAAGAGCACACCCGGCAAACGGGACTCCTCGATCACCCTGCTGTCCCTCGGACACGCCTGCGTGGACGTCTACCAGGGCGCGGTGGCCGCCCTGGTCCCGTTCTTCGTGGCCGAGCGCGGCTACGGCTACGCCGCCGTCTCGGGCGTGGTGCTCGCCGCCTCGCTGCTCTCCTCGGTGGCGCAGCCGCTGTTCGGCGCGATCACCGACCGCCGCCCGCTGCCCTGGCTGCTGCCGGTCAGCACGCTGGTGGGCGGCGTGGGCATCGCGCTCAGCGGGGTGAGCGGCTCGTACCCGCTGACGCTGGTCTTCGTGGCGCTGTCCGGGGTCGGGGTGGCCGCGTACCACCCGGAGTCCGCCCGGGTGGCCCGGCTGGCCGCGCGGGACGGCCACCGGGGGATGGCCTGGTTCTCGCTGGGCGGCAACCTGGGCTTCGCGGCGGCCCCGCTGCTGGTCTCCGTGGTGGTCTCGGGCGGCGGCCTGCGGCTGACCCCGCTGCTGGTGCTGCCGGCGCTCGCGGGCGCCGTCCTGTGCCTGCCGGTGCTGCGCGAACTGGAGCGCCGGCGGGCCGCCGGGGCGGCTTCGGCGCCGGTGGCCGGGGCCGACGACCGGGCCTCGTTCGTGCGGCTGTCGCTGGCCGTGGTGTGCCGCTCGATCGCCTTCACCGGCCTGAGCACCTTCCTCACGCTGTTCGCCACCCAGCGGGTCGGCGGCGGTACGGCGGCGGGCACCGCAGCGCTGGTGGTGCTGTACGCGGGCGGCGCGGTGGGTTCGGTGCTGGGCGGCGCGCTGGCGGACCGCTGGGGCCGGGTCGCGGTGGCGCGCTGGTCGTACCTGGTGGCGGCGGCGGCCGTGGCGGGCGTGGTGCTGGTGCCGGGCCCGGCGCTGTACGTCTTCGTGGCGTTGACCTCGGCGGGCCTGTACGTGCCGTTCTCGTTGCAGGTCACGCTGGGGCAGGACTACCTGCCCTCGCGGATCGGCACCGCCAGCGGGATCACGCTGGGCCTGACCGTCAGCATCGGCGGCCTGGCGAGCCCGGTGATCGGCGGCCTCGCCGACGCGACCTCGCTGCGCACCGCCCTGCTGCCGCTGGTGCTGATGCCGGTGCTGAGCTGGCTGCTGTTCCGCACCCTGCCGGAGCCGGTCGCGCCCGAAGCCTTTGGCGCGGCCGCGCCCGAGCCGGGTCCGGCGGCTACGCGGTGACGGCCGCGACGACCTCGGCGTAGGCGTCGAACAGCCGGGTCGTGCCCGGCCCGGGGTCGGCGAGCAGCAGCGCCCAGCAGCGGGCGACGAGTTCGCGGGCCGCGGTGCCGGGCCAGGGCTGTGGCAGGAGTTCCGGCGGCAGCAGCGGGTCGGGCTCCATCGCCTCGGTGAAGGCGGCGGCCAACTCCAGGGCGACGGTGAGCAGTTCGGATCCGGTGAGGCCCTTCTCCAGCCGGGCGAGGCGGTCGGCCGCGACCTCGGCGAGCCGCTGGTGGCCCTCGGCGACCTGGTCCAGCGGCCACCAGCGCCGGGCGAGCGCGCGGGGGTCGTCGGTCTCGCCGGTGCGCAGGTCGCGGCTGGTGAGGAGGGTGAGGTGGCCGCGCACGTCGAGGGCGGCGGCCTCGGCGAGGACGTCCTCCTCCCAGGGGTGCGGCGAGACGTAGAGGCCGTTCTGCACCGGGGCGCCGCCGAGTCGGAGGATCGCCTCGCGCAGCGCGTCGCGGGCGGGCCGGGCGTGCTCGGGGACGGCGAATCCCGCGAGGTGCCAGACGCCGCCCCAGGGGGCCCGGCCGCGGTCCTGGGCGTACATCAGTGCCACGTACTCGACGTCGGGGTCGATCGAGCGCCGGGTCTCGGCGGTGGCCCGCAGCAGAGCCCGGCGGCCGCGCCCCTCCTGGACGAACCGCCCGTCGCCGGTGAGGCGCTTGACTGTCAGCCGGACCTGCTGGTCGGTCATCCCGAGCAGGCCGGCCACGGTGTACAGGTCGCCGCAGTCGACCGTGCCGTCCGTACGGACCATCGCCTCGACCAGCACCCGGGTCGGAATCTCCACCATGGCGACCATCCTAATACGTTCACATCTGATACGTTCGTTTTTAGAACGATAGATTGGTGGAGTGAAGATGCGCAGGCGATGGTTGCTCTGGGGATCACTGCTGTCCGTGGTGGTGCTCCTGCTCGGCGCGGGCGGCTGGGTGGTCTACCAGAACGAGTACGACCTCAAGGAGGAACGCGTCACCATCACCGGCGGCAAACAGCCGCTGCACGGCGTCCTCGCCCGCCCGACCGGCGGCCGCACCCCCGCCGGCCTGGTCGTCTTCGTCCACGGGGACGGCCCCACCAACGCCACCCACGACACCTTCTACCGGCCGATCTGGGAGGCGATCGCCAAGGCCGGCTACGCCTCCCTCTCCTGGGACAAGCCCGGCGTCGACGGCGCCCCCGGCAACTGGCTCGACCAGAGCATCCAGGACCGCGCCGACGAGACCGTCGCCGCGATCGACTGGGCAAAGAAGCAGCCCGGCATCGACCCCGCCCGGATCGGCCTCTGGGGCGCCAGCCAGGCCGGCTGGGTGATGCCCAAGGCCGCCCGGCAGTCCCCGGACGTCAGGTTCGTGATCGCCGTCGCCCCCGCCCTCAACTGGCTCCAGCAGGGCCGCTACAACCTGCTCGCCGAACTCAGGAAGAAGCACGCCACCCCGGCCGAGACCGCGGCCGCCATCGCGCGCAGCGACCGGAACCTCGCCGCCCTCCGGGCCGGCCAGACCTTCGAGCAGTACCGGGCCGGCGGCGGCGACGTCGACGGCCTCACCCCGCAGCGCTGGGACTTCAACCGCCGCAACCACACCTCCGACGCCAGCGACGACCTCGCCGCCCTCCGGGTGCCGGTCCTGCTCTTCCTCGGCGGGCGCGACATCAACGTCGACAGCGACGACACCGAGGCCGGCTACCGCAGGATCCTCACCGCGCCCGGCCAGCTCCGGGTCAAGCGCTACCCGGACGCCACGCACAACATCGTCCCCGAATCCGTCGAGGACTCGGAACTGGAGAGCACCCTCCTCGCGATCGCCGCACCCCGCTCGCTCTTCAGCCCCGGCTACCTCGACGAGCACCGCAGCTTCCTGACCTCGCTGGCTTCCTGACCTCGCTCGGGCAGCGCTGACGGCCCAGCCGCAAAGCCGGTGGACGCAGCCGGCGAAAGGAGAAACGACGATGAGAGTGCTCGCCCTCGGCGGAGCGGGAGCGATGGGCCGCGTCGCCGCCCGGGTCGCCGCCCGACTGCCCGGCGTCCACGAACTCGTGATCGCCGACCGCGACCCGGACGCCGCCCGCCGCACCGCCGCCGCCCTCGCCGGCGGCCCGGTGCCGGTCCGGGCCCGCCAGGTCGACGTCACCGACGGGGCGCAGCTGCACGCCGCCCTCGCGGAAGCCGACGCCGTCCTCAACACCGTCGGCCCGTACTACCGCTTCGGCCTCGGCGTGCTGCGCGCGGCGATCCGCACCGGCACCCACTACCTGGACATCTGCGACGACTGGGAACCCACCATCGCGATGCTGGAACTCGACGGCGAGGCCCGCGCCGCCGGCGTCCGCGCCGTGATCGGCATGGGCGCCAGCCCCGGCGTCAGCAACCTCCTCGCCGTCCGGGCCGCCGCCCGCCTCGACACCCTGACCGACGTCTACACCGCCTGGCCCGTCGACGCGGGCGCCGAACCCGACGACACCTCCCTGCTCGGACCGGACGGTGCCCCGCTGGCGGCCGCCGTGCACTGGATGCAGCAGATCAGCGGCACGGTCGCGGTGGTCGACGGCGGCCGGATCGTCCAGCGGCCCCCGCTGCGGCCGGTCGCCCTCGACCTGCCCGGCGGCCACCGCGGCACCGCGTACACCGTCGGCCACCCCGAACCGGTCACCCTGCACCGCAGCCTGCGGCCCGGCGGCGCGGCCGCCAACCTCATGGTCGTCACCGCCAGGACGGCCGCCTACCTGGACGTCCTGCGGGACGACCTCGACGCCGGGCGCCTCGGCAACGAGACCGCCGCCGTCGACCTCGACCGCCCCACGCTGCGCCGCACCCTGCGGGCCGCTGCCCGGGCGGCCCGCTTCCCCGGCCCCGGCAGCCTCCCCGGCTTCTTCGCCGCCGCCACAGGCGGCCGCGAGGGCCGGCCGGTCACCGTCCTCGCCCGGCTCACCGGCGCCGAGGCCCTGCTCGGCGACATGGCCGAGAGCACCGGCGTGCCGGCGGCCCTCGGCCTCGCCCAGCTCCTGGACGGCGGCGTCCACGCCCCGGGCGTCCGCCCGCCCGATGCGGCGATCGACGCCGAGCGCCTCGTGGCCAGCCAGGTACTCACAGGGCCGGGCGTGGGCG
>NZ_JBHWIR010000139.1:0-20810 GCF_042731835.1 Kitasatospora sp. NPDC059817
GTGCCCGGGCGGGGGGGGGACCAGGGCACCCGGGGTGTTGGGACGCGACCGGGGGCGGGGTGCAGCTGTCCGCGGGTTCCGTCGGCGGGGCGACGGGACCGGCCGGTCAGGCCCGGCCTGCCCGGCAAGCGGCACCTCGGAACCGTGAGCAGGGGTGGGGGCGGCGGCGGGCGCGGGGGCAGCCGGCGCGGCGCCGCCCTCGGCGGCCACCGCCCGTGCGGGCAGCCGTCGCACCGCGGCGCCGGACCTCTGCACCTGCCGCACCCGACCGAGCCCGCCCGTCGCACCCGGCCCGTCCCCCGCCGAAGCCGAAGCCAGGACCGAATCCGAGGCCGGATCCGAAGCCACCGACGGCGCCACCGCCGGTGCGGCGTACGGCAGCACGGGCCCGTCCGCCCCTGCGTAGACCGCCGGGCCGAGGGGCCGTGCCACCGCCCGCAGGATGCCCGCCGGGGCGGACGGCAGGACCGCGTGTCCGAGTGCGCCGGTCAGCGAGGGGTTCTGCCAGGAGGCGAGCCGGGACCGGAACCGCAGGCCGTCGCTGACCCCGCCCGCCGCCCCCGCGAGGGTCGGGGTCAGGGGCGCGACCGCGCGCCAACCACCGTCCGGGGCGGGCACGTCGGCCCGGGGCGCGGGAGCCGCGTCACCCGTGCCGCCCGTAACACCTGAGACACCCGAGGTACCCGGGGCACCCGAAACGCCCGCCTCGCCCGGGCCGCCGGCCTTCCGCCGTCCGAGCCGGTCCCGAATCCCCATCCCGCGCTCACCCGCCTTCGTTGACGCGGGTGTTGATCCGCGCGATCTCCCGCACCCACGCGCGGCGTTCCTGGTGGGACAGGTCGAGGATGTCCTCCCGCTGCCAGTGGAAGTGGTAGGCGATGTACGCGACCTCCTCGTACAGCCGGGTGGTCGCGTACGTCACCATTCCCCCAGGCGCCCACCAGCGAGGTCGACTTCGAAGGCCCCGTCGCAGTGCGGGCAGGTCACCGCGGCGCGGGTGTGGCCCTCGCTGTTGATCCGCTGGTAGAAGTCCTGGAGGAACGCGACGTCGGTGGCGTACATCTGCTCGACGACGCCGGCGTGCACGTCGGTGACGGTGCCGAGCCGGGTGATCACGTGGCTGAGCAGCACGACGCTCAGGTACGCCGGGTTCTCCTTGACCCGCAGGTCGATCTGGGGCATGAGTTCGTCCCGCGCGGTGGCCAGGCGCATGGCGCCGTGCCGGTGCAGGGTGCCCTCGTCGTCCAGGTATCCGCGCGGGAGCTCGAACTCGAACTCCGTGTGCAGTCCGTGCCCCTGGGGGCCCCGCCCCCGCTGCGGCGCGGCCGCCGGGGGGGGCGGGGCCCCGGCGGGGGGGGGGGGGGGGGCGGCGGCGGGCGCCGCGGGCGGCTGCCGGAGCCTGCTCCAGGAGTTCGTCGAGGCTGATCCGTCGTCTCATTCGACGGTGATCTCCTCGAACACGATGGTCACCGTCTCGGTCGCGGCGCTGGACTCACCGGCGGTGAGGGTGGGGCCCTCCCACCGGCTGGCCCAGGCGTTCATCAGCTGGATCCGCCGGAGCGTGGCGCCGGTGGTGTCCTTGACCTCGATGGTGAGGTTCTGGCGCGCGGTGTTGATCGCGCCGTTGTTGAGGGTCTCGTTGATCCACTTGGTGAACGCCCCGCTCTTGTCGAGCCCGCGGGTGATCGTCACCTCGCCCGGCAGCCGCGCGCCGGGCTGTTTGCGGACGATCAGCTTGCCCTGCTGGGTCACCTGCTTGTACTCGACGACGTCCTGGTCGACGGTCAGGTTGCTGATCTCCTTGACCGACTCGACGTTGTAGCCGCCGAGTTGGACGCCGAATATGTGTGTGGAGAGCGGATCGCCTTCAGCCATGACTTCCTGTCACCTTCCGGTCTGTGCTGGCCTGCTGGTCACTCGTTGACGAGGCTCGTGCTGTCCGAGAACTGGGACAGCCGGAACACCACGAACTCGGCGGGCTTCACCGGAGCGACCCCGATCTCGCACACCACCTGCCCGAGGTCGATGGACTCCTGCGGGTTGTTCTCACGGTCGCACTTGACGTAGAAGGCCTCCGCGGCCGTCGCGCCGAACAGCGCGCCGCGCCGCCACTCCTCGGTCAGGAACGCCGTGATGTTGCGGCGGATGCTCGACCACAGCCGGTCGTCGTTGGGCTCGAACACCACCCACTGGGTTCCCAGGAGGATGGACTCCTCCAGGTAGTTGAAGAGCCGCCGCACGTTGAGGTAGCGCCACGCCGGGTCCGAGGAGAGGGTCCGGGCGCCCCAGATCCGGATGCCGCGCCCGGGGAAGGCCCGCACGCAGTTGACGCCGATCGGGTTCAGCAGGTCCTGCTCGCCCTTGCTGAGGCGGATCTCCAGGTCCACCGCGCCGCGGATGACCTCGTTGGCCGGCGCCTTGTGCACGCCGCGCTCGGCGTCGCTGCGCGCCCACACGCCGGCGGCGTGCCCGCTCGGGGGGACCATCGTGTTGCGGCCGGTCGCCGGGTCGAACACCTTGATCCACGGGTAGTACAGGGCCGCGTAGCGGGAGTCGAAGCCCGCCTCGTTGTTGCGCCAGTTGCGCATCTGCTGGGCGCTCAGCCCGGGCGGGGAGTCCAGGACGGCGATCCGGTCGCCCATCTGCTCGCAGTGCGACATCACCGCGAGCTGGACGGTCCGCACGCCCTCGGCGTCGATGTCGCCGCGCTGGTAGGCGCTCATCAGGTCGGGCACCGCGACCATGGTGATCTCGTCGATCGCCTCCAGGCCGGAGAACCCGGTGCGGGCCGAGGCGTCGCCGATGTACTCGGCGGGGCTGAGCCGGGTCGTGGCGGCGGGGGCGACCGGCCCGGGCGCGGGGGCGGCGGCGAGGGCGAGCGTCTGGCGCTCCGGGCGGCTCGGCGCGGTGCCCGGCTGCTCGCTGACCGCGACGAGCTTGGACTCGCGCAGCTGGGTGACGACGTAGCCCTTGGTGTTCTTGCGGGTCGAGACGTCGTACGTCTCGGCGACCTCGGTGCCCTTGCGGACCACCAGCCGGAACCGGTCGTCGGGGACGTTCTCGCCCTCGACGTCGGCGATCTCGACGGTCAGGTCGGCGCCCGCACCGGGCAGGGCCGTGAACAGGAAGCCGGCGTGGGCGGTGGGCGCGGGCGCCGATCGGGCGACCGGCGGCCAGCCGCCGGCCGCCTCGCCGCCGGGCTCGCCGATCCGCACGACGTAGACGGCGCCGCCGCCGTTGGCGAAGAAGCCGTAGACGGCGTGGGGCAGGTAGGTGCCTTCGGAGAAGCCGCCGAACTGCTGGACGTACTGGTCCCAGTTGGTCACCAGGGTGGGCTCGTGGAAGGGGCCGGTCTGGGCGAAGCCGACGAGGGCGGCGACGGCAGTGCCGACACCCTCGATCGGCCGGGCACCGGACTGGACCTCCTCCACGTACACGCCCGGGGTGAGGTACGACGGCATGCTCGCTCCTTCGGGGTGGCCGATCATTCGCCACCGAGTCTGCTGCCGGGCCGCCGCCCGCGACATGTCCGCAGGTCCCGGACCAGGGGCAGAGCCGCTGCCCCGGCGGGCACCCCGGCAGGGCCTCACCGGTCGTCAGTCGGCCGGTGGCCTCCCGCCCGCGCGCTCAGGCCCGCCCGGTGCCCCCGGAGGCACGCGACCACGGCCCGAACTCGCTCTCCAGGACCAGCCGGCCGAGCTTGCGGTACTCCCGCTCGACCGCGAACACCAGCTCCGCCATGCCCAGCGGGCGGCCCGTCTCGGCGGCCAGGTAGGCCGCGGTCACCGCGCAGGCCCGGATGGAGCCGCCGGCGAGCTCGAAGTGCCGTGCGCAGAACGCCAGGTCGAGGTCGTCGCCGCGGGGGATCCGCGGGCCCAGGCAGCGCTCCCACAGGGCGTGCCGCTGTTCCTCGTCCGGCACCGGGAACTCCGCGATGACGTCCAGCCGCCGGGTGAACGCCTCGTCGAGGTTGGCGCGCAGGTTGGTCGTCAGCACGGCGATCCCGTCGAAGGACTCCATCCGCTGCAACAGGTACGCCGACTCCACGTTGGCGTGGCGGTCGTGGGCGTCCTTGACCTGCGACCGCTTGCCGAAGATCGCGTCGGCCTCGTCGAACAGCAGGACGGCGTTCACGTGCGAGGCCTCGGTGAAGATCCGCTCCAGGTTCTTCTCCGTCTCGCCGATGTACTTGTCCACGACGGTGGACAGGTCCACGACGTACAGCTCCATGCCGAGTTCGGCGGCGACCACCTCGGCCGACATGGTCTTCCCGGTGCCGGACTCCCCCGCGAACAGTGCGATCACCCCGCGCCCGCGCCCTCCGCCCGGCCGCATCCGCCACTGGCCGAGCACCTGGTCGCGGTGCCTGGCGCGCAGCGCGAGCTCGTGCAGCTGGCGCGCGGTGGGCTCGGGCAGCACCAGGTCGTCCCACCCGACGGCGGGCTCGATCCGGCGGGCGAGGCGGGCGAGCCCCGCCCCGTTCTGCGCCCGCACGGCGGCCCGCAGGTCGTCGGCGGTCACCGGGCGGTGTTCGGCGGCGGCCGTCCTGGTGGCGACCCCGGCGGCCCTGGCCACCTGGTCCTCGTCCAGCTGGTACGGGGCGACGGCCTCGGCCAGCTCGGGGCCGAGCACACCCTCGTACAGCCCTTCCGGTTCACCCGAAGGCTCACCCGCAGGCACACCCGAAGCCCCGCCCAGCGCGTGCGCCCAGCGTTCGGCGCGCTGCGCCGGGTCCAGCGGCGGGGCCACGAGCACCACCGGGCTCTCCTGCGCCCACGTCGGGTCCCACGGGCGCGCCCCGTGCACGAGCAGTGGCACCTCGGCGAGTTCCGCGCACAGCTCGCGCAACAGCCCGGCCCGCTCCGGGCGTTCGGGTTCGAGCCGCTCCAGCGGGCCCAGCACCACACCGCTGCCGCTCAGCCGCGCCTCCCGGGCGAGCGCCCGGACCACGGCCTCCGGGGGGCGGGCGGCGAGCGCGGTGACGTCGACGACCAGGGCCCGGCGGCCGAGGCCCGCGAGGGCGTCGACCGCGAGCCGCCCGGCGTTGCCGCCCCGGTCCAGCAGGTGCACCAGTCCGCCGCCGTTGGCCACGGTGGCGCGCAGCCGGCGCGCGGCCTGCGGCGGGGTACCGGCGCCGGCCCGGCCGACGTGGACCAGCCCGCGCAGCGCGCCGTCGGGTTCGTCCGAGCCGAGCAGATGGGCCGTCACCCGGTCGGGCAGGCGCAGGCCCCGGGAGAGCAGCGGGCGCTCCGGTTCGGTGATCTCCAGCAGGCCGCCGGCGATCAGCGGGGCCTGGGCGGTGAAGCGGAACCGGCCGGCGCCCGCCCCGGACAGCCCGCACAGTTCGAGCGCGAGCCCGATGGTCGGCCGGCGCAGGGTCAGGTCGTCGTTGAGGTACCCGTAGAGCCGTTCGAAGCGGGTGTCGAGGTCGGGGGCGAGTGCCACCAGCAGGAGTTCGAGGTCCAGCGGGAGCAGTCCGAAGCCGTCGACGAGCCGTTCGGTCCTCGATCCGGGCGGTGGCGGCGGCGGTTCCCCGAGGTCGGTGCCGGCCCGGCCCGTCGCGGCGGGCGCCGCGAGGATCCGTTCCGCCGCCTCCGGGGTGAGGTACTGGCCCCGGTACGGGTCGTCCGGGTCCGGGTCGTCGGCCCTGCGCTCGCGGACGGCGGCCCGGATCCGCTGTTCGAGGCGGCTCAGCCGCTCCCACAGGTCGTCCAGGTCGGCGGCGGGCCCGCTGGTGGCCGCCGGTTCCAGGTCGAGGGTCATCGCGGCGCACCGCCGCGCCGTCTGCGGCCGGGCGGCAGCCGGCGTTCCCGGGGCGCGGCGAAGCCGTCCGCGCCGGGGTCCGTGCCGCCCTCGTAGCGCAGCCGGCGGCCCGGGTCGGCCGGGTCGACCGAGTCGGCTGTGGCCTCCGGGGCGTCCTCGTCCCTCTCGCCGCCCTCGCCGTCCTTGCCGCTCTTGTCGACGGCGCGCAGCACGAGCCCGTCGGTGACCGGG
The DNA here is from genome assembly GCF_042731835.1 of Kitasatospora sp. NPDC059817. Lineage (NCBI taxonomy): Bacteria > Bacillati > Actinomycetota > Actinomycetes > Kitasatosporales > Streptomycetaceae > Kitasatospora > Kitasatospora sp. NPDC059817. The sequence goes on from NZ_JBHWIR010000139.1 coordinate 5,995, forward strand.
GGCCCCGCCGGGGCACGCTGGCCGGACAGCGGGGCGAGCACCCTGAGGTCGATCGAGGGTTTCAGCTCGCCGCCGAGGGCCGACCACACGTCGGACACCGACGGCATGCCCTCGCCGCGCCCGGCAGTCTCCAGCCCGACGGTGAGCCCGAGTTCGGCGAGCGTGCCGGTGAGCAGGCGGGCGGGCAGCGCGTCGGTGGCCGTCAGGCAGCGGAGCACCTCCGACAGCAGCCGGTGCTCGTCCTGGGCCCGGTTGGTCCACGCCGTGACCAGGTAGGCCAGTTCGAACCAGCGGGGCGCGCTGCGCCAGGCCACGACCACGCCGTCGGCGTCGTGCTGCTCGGCGGAGCCGGCCTGGCGGCGGGACACGTCCTCGCGGATGCCGTAGAGGAAGACGCTGACGGTGGGGGCGTTGCGCCGGGCGGCCCAGTCCCGGGTGGGCGAGTCGAAGACCAGCTCGATCCCGCGTTCCTGGAGGCCGCTCTCGACGAGCAGGAGGCGCAGCGCCTCGTCGACTTCGTGGATCACCGCCGCTGCACCTCCCCCGGCGGGCCGACGCTGCCGACCACCACGAGGAAGGGGGTGGTCACCGGGGAGAAGCCGGGGCCGCTCGCGGTGATGGTCCGGGGGCCGGTCTCGTCCTTGGCGAGGATGAGCAGCTGGCCCGCGAAGGTGCCGTCGGCCTTGGGGATGGTGGGTGCCGCGGCGGCGGTGATGCCGGGCGTCCAGGTGAGGGTCACCGGGGTGCCGGGCGGGAAGTCCAGGCCGCGGACGGAGGTCACGAAGCCGGGCTTGCCGATCGGCGGCACCGCGACGATGCGGGGCTGGAGGATGCGCAGCGGGGTCCGCGCGACGTGGTCGCCCGGGGTGGCGTCCGTGCCGGTGGTGGTCAGGACGGAGGTGATGGTGGTGTCCAGGGTCGCCTCGGGTGCGAGCACCACCTGGACGACGGCGCTGCCGCCCGGGGGCAGGTCGGCCACGTCGCAGACGCCGCCGGTGCAGCCGGGGGGCATCGGCCCGGTGGGGACGCCGGCGGGCAGGCCGAGCGAGACGCGCAGTCCGGTGGCGAGGGCCTGGCCGTCGTTGCGCACGGTGTAGGTGACGGTGACCCGGCCGCCGACGTATCCGGGGTTCGGCTGGGCGCCGACCGTCACGGCCGGTCCGGCCTTCGGCGCGGGCGGCGCCGGCTGCGGCGCGGGGGCCGGGGCAGGGGCGGGGGCGGGGGCGGGCGGCGGTGGCGGGGCCGGCGGTGAGGAGACGGGCGGTGTCGGGGTCTGGGTCGGGGTCTGGGTCGGCGAGGCAGTCGGGGTCTGGGTCGGGGTCGGGGACGGGCTCGGGGACGGCGACGCGGCCTGGACGGGTACGACCGTCTGCGCGATGTTGTCCTCGGGCTTCGGGTCGACCACCGCCCCGGTGACCCACCAGCCGAACCGCTGGTCGCCGGCCACGGTGCCGACGACGGTGGCGGCCACCTGGACGACCGCGCCCGGGGCCAGGGTGCCGAGTTCGCACCGGAGGGCGTCGGCGGCGCAGGTGCCGGCCGTGGCCTTGAGCCCGGTGAGCCGGGCGCCCGTCGGCACGGACGCGGTGAGCGCGGTGCCGGGCGAGGGCGCCGGGCCGTGGTTGGTGACGGTGATGGCCACCGTGGTGGAGTCCCCGATCTGCATCGGGATGGTGGCGGCCGGCGCGCTCAGCGACAGGTCGACGGACTGCTGGACGCTCGGCTCCTTCTGCCGCCCCGGCAGCCTGGAGTTGACGGAGGTGAGCCGACCGGTCGCGAAGTCGTAGCTCTGCAGCGCCTCCGGCGAGTTCGCCGGCAGGGCCCGGCGGGAGGTCAGCACCAGCTGTCCGCCGTCCGCCGTCCAGGCGACGTCGCGGGGCTGGAACGGGCCGGTGGCGGAGGTGTCCGGCAGCGGGCGGCGGCAGGCGTTCCGGTCCTGGCTCAGTCCGGCGGGCAGGATCACCGTGCAGCCGTCGCCGGTCGCCGAGCTGACGAGGACTCCGTTCTGCTGGTTGAGCCCGCCGTCGCCGGTCTTGCGGTTGAAGGCGACGCGCCGGCCGTCGGGCGAGAACGCGGGGCTGTCGTCGATGACGTCGCAGGCGCCCGGGCAGGCCCTGCGGCTGAGGTCGGTGGGCCGGTCGAGGGCGTTGGCGGGCACGGTCCACACGTGCTTGTTGCCGCCGTTGCCGTTGATGACCTCGGTCCTGGTGTAGGCGATCAGTTTGCCGTCGGGGGACCACGAGGGCTGGGCCAGGGAGGCGGCCGGCTGGTTGTTGGTCGGTTCGACGGTGCCGACGATCGCGCCGGTCGACACGTCCGCGATCAGCACCCGTCCGGGGCCGGAGGCCGTCCCGACGCCGCCGGGCGAGGTCCTGGTGAAGGCCATCAGGCGGCCGTCGGGCGAGAGCTCAGGGTCGGTGTCCCAGTCCTTCGGCCCGCGCCCGGCGAGGTTCATCGGCTTCGGGTCGGAGCCGTCGGCGCCGGTCTGCCAGATCCGTTCGATCCGGCCGGCGGGCGAGTCCTCGAAGCGGGTCAGCACGATCCGCCGGCCGTCCGGCGTGTAGGTCTGCCGTTCGAACCACGGGTCGTAGCCGGGGCGGGGGTTGAACAGGGGGTCGGCCGCGGGGTCGGTGTTGGTGTCGGCGGCCGGGTCCTCCCGGAGCACGCTGACGCCCAGGTCGCGCGGGTCCGCTCCGTCGGGGCGGATGTCCGACAGGTCGGCCACGTCGGGGGTGTCGGCGCTGTTGCGGTCCACGACGGGCCCGCCGCCCTTCTGGGGGCCGAGCCAGACCGGTGTGCGGACGGCGCGGTCCTCGCTCGCCACCAGTTCGGCTCCGCCGCAGAAGCAGGTCAGGGCGCGGTACACGTTCTCGTACGGCGTCGGGTCGGCGTTGAGCCGGTTGGGGCTGAGGAAGAGCACGCCGCTGCCGTCGGGCAGCCAGCCGGCGGACCTGGTCCGCCAGTCGCCGCCGATGCCGGGGAAGAACGCCCGGTCGTTGGTGCCCTCGGGCGAGATGACCCGCAGCTGCGGCCCGGTCTGGCCGGCCTGGTCCCAGGTGTAGACGATCTGGTCGCGCAGGTCGGGGGCGTCCACCGGGTTCCACGCCGGTTCGACGGCGTTGCCGGCGGTCACCGCGGTGATCCGCCGCGCCGCGCCGCCGGCCAGCGGCATGACGTAGACCTGGGTGTGTACCGGGTCCACGTCGCAGGTGTAGGCGACCCACTTGCCGTCGGGCGAGACCGTCGGGTGCGCCTCGGAGTCCGCGGTGTCGGTCAGCCTGCGCAGGCCGGTGCCGTCGGTGTTGACCACCCAGAGGTCCCGCTGGGTCTGCCCGTTGCGTCCGCCGGGCTCCACCGCGTCGAACACGACGGTCCTGCCGTCCGGGGTGAGCGTCGGCTCCGCGGTGTCCATGCCGGTGGTGAGCCGGCGCACCGCGCCCGACGCCTCGCGCAGGTAGACCTGGGGCAGCGGGCCGTCCCGCAGGCTGGTGAACACCAACTGGTCCCCGCGCGCGGAGGGTTCGGTGTCGAAGTGGACGGGGCCGGGCCCGAACAGCGACGCGCTCGACGTCGGCCCGGTCAGCCGCGCCAGGCTGCGGTGGCCGGTGCCGGCGTAGACGATCCGTCCGCTCTCCGCCGTGGCCCCGGCGGCCACCGGGGCGGCGCCTCCTCCGTCGCCGTCGGAGTTGGCGGTGCCCAGCGTCACCACGGCCACGGCCAGGGACAGCAACATCGCGACGGCGGCTCGCGCCGAGCGCCGCAGGGGGCGGGGAGTGCCGGTGGCGCCGATCACGCTCAACCTCACAGACCGAGAAGGCGGTACGTCCGGCAGTCTCCCCGGCCCGGGCGCGCGGGCGACAGGCCCCTGGCACCCGAGCCGGGGGTAGCGACCGGTGCCCCTGAGGGCAATCCGGCGCCGACGCTCCGGCTGCGTCCTCAGATGAGGCCGTGGCGCATCGCGTACCCGACGGCGTGGGCGCGGTTGCGCAGTCCCAGCCGCGTGGTGATCTCGTGCAGCACGTTCTTGACCGTGCGTTCGGAGTACGAGGTCTCGGCCGCTATCTCACTGGTGTCGAGGCCGTCGGCGACCAGCCGGAGCATCTCCGCCTCGCGCGCGGTCAGGGTCGACAGGGTCAGGCCGCGCGGGTCGAGCATGGTGCGCTGGAGGCTGCCGACCCGGTCGAGCAGCTTGCCGAGGAGGTCCCCCGGCATGACTCCCTCGCCGTTGGCCAGGGCGGTGATGAGGTGGACGAGCCGGTCCTGGTCGGCGTCCGAGCGGCGCAGCACGGCGCCGACGCCGCACTCGATGATGGTCTGCAGGCCGCCGGCCTCGAAGTGGCCCACGACCAGCCCGGTCCGGCTCTGCGTGTTGAGGCGCAGCCGGCGCAGCCGGTCGGTCACGGCGTCGTTCAGCCCGTCGACCACCATCAGGGAGACCTGGGCGCGCGCGACGTCGCCTTCGGCGAGCAGTTCCACCTCCGGCCGCTGCCTCAGCTGCTGGACGACGCCGGTGTGCAGGATGATGTCCTCCGCGTACACCGCCACCTGGACCCGGCCGGGCTTCACGTTCACGCGCACCGTGGCGGGTTCGGCCGATCCACGCGGTCGGGCCTGGACGGACCTGGTCGCCCCGACGGCCTCATGGGTGGTGGTCTCGATCATCGTCATCCAACTGTTCCGTTCTGCTTCGTCTGCGTCACCGGACGCATGGTGAGGACGGCCGGGCGCCATGTCATGGGGCCGGCCGCGGGTGTTGCCGGGGGGGCGGGGTGGGGAGCGTTGGCTGGGGGCGGGGCATCGGCCCCGGGCAGGGCCCGGTTGTTCCCGCGGGCAAGGGGTGTGCCCGCGGCTTGCCCGCGGGGCTCTCTCCTGGGGGTGTCCTCCGGTCCTACCGTCACGGCATGACCGCATCCGCCGAACTCGGCCTTCCCGCGCTGACGGTGTCGCCCGGAGACGTGGCCACGACGACCCTGACGGTACGCAACGACACCGATATCGTTGAGGCGTACTCGCTGGAGGTGGTCGGGGCCTGCGCTTCGTGGACGACGGTCGAGCCGGCCCGTCTCTCGCTCTTCCCGGGGACGTCCGAGACGGTGACGATTCGGCTCGCCCCGGCCCGCTCGCACGAGGTGCGGGCGGGTGAGTTCCCGCTCGGCATCCGGGTGTTGCCCGCCGAGCGCCCCGAACTGGTGACCGTGCCGGAGACGACTGTCACCGTGACGCCGTTCCGGGAGCTGCGCGCCGCGCTCGCTCCCCGGCGCCGCCGGGGCTGGCTCCGCGCCCGCTACCGGACGTCGGTGCGCAACCTCGGGAACACGGCGGCCGTCGTGACGTTCGCCCCGGCGCAGCCCGGCGAGGACGTGCGCTTCGGGTTCGCCCCGGAGCGGCTGCGACTCGCACCGGGCGAGTCCGCCGAGACCCGGCTGCGGGTGCGCGCGCGCAAGTTGATCTGGTTCGGCAAGCCGGCCACCTGGCCCTTCGAGGTCACCGTCGGCCAGGAGGGCGAGGCCGCCAAGCCGGACGGCCCGCAGCCGGCCGAGCGGCAGCACGTGCTGGAGGGCGAGTTCGTCCAGCACGCGCTGCTGCCCAAGTGGCTGCTCGCGCTCATCGCGGCGCTGATCGCGCTGGTGCTGGCCTGGCTCACGCTGGTCCGGCCGGCGGTGCGCAGTTCCGCGAAGCAGGCCGCCGACAAGGCCGTCGAGCAGAAGGCCGCCTCGTTCACCCCGGCCCCCGTCGCGGCCCCGCCGGCCCCGGTCCCCGGGGCGACGCCGAGCGGTCAGGGGCAGCAGGGCGGCGCTGCGGGCGGCGGCTCCGGCGGTGGTTCGGGCGGCGGCTCCGGCCGCTCGGTCCCGGGGACGGAGCAGCAGTTCTCCACGACGGTCGACGTGGCCACCAACACCGGCGGCTCCGCGGTGGGCGCCTACCGGGTGGACCACGGCAAGGTCTTCCGCATCACCGACATCGTCGCCGCCAACTTCCAGGGCGACCAGGGGCTGTTGACCATCAAGTTCGGCGAGCAGACGATCACGACCATCGCCTTGGAGACCTTCCGTAACCAGGACTATCACTGGGTGACTCCCATCGAGGTCCCCGAGGACCAGACCGTGACGGCGAGCGTGGTCTGCCAGCAGCCGGGCACACCCGCCTCGGGGAAGCAGGCCACCCAGTGCCACGAACTGCTGAACGTCAGTGGGCAGTTGAGCGATATCAAGCGCTGAAGCCGCACCTCTCCCTCACTTCTCGTTCACACCATGCACCTGTCAATGAAGTGCGACCTTACCGGCGGGTTCAGTAGTCGTTTCTAACACCAACCCGGCCTTGATGGGACAGAGAGTGACGTGAGTGACACCCGCCCGGAAGCCCGGCGGACGTCATAGGGCCCGCCAGGACCAGGCCTCCGCCCGAACGGGCAAGCGGAGCGGCCCGTTCGTACAGTGGATCCTGCCCTTTCGCCCATGCCTGACACCTCGTCAATCATGCTGCCCGAAAGCCGGATCGCCAACCGGTCGGTCGGTCAGAAACGGGCGAACAGCCCGTCCGGGTGCCGGTCGACGGCCGTCGGCCCAGCCGGGGGCACCGACTGGCTGTAGCGCTCGGTGAGCGACCGCAGTTCGATCACCGGCCGGTCGCCGTCCCGGTTCCGGTCCCGGCCCCGTCCGCCGGCATCGCCCACGTCCGGTGGGCCCGGGTCCGGTGTGCCCGGGTCAGCCCTTGACCACGCCCAGCGGCACCAGGCGGGCGACCGGCCGGGCCAGCCCGGCGGCCTCGGTGGCCGCGGCCACCGCGTCGACGTCCTTGTACGCCTGGGGAGTCTCCTCCGCCAGCGCCCTCCAGGAGGCCGGCCGCACCGCGATGCCGCGCGCCTCCAGTTCGCCGCGCAACTGCTCGCCGCGCACCGTCCGCAGCGCCTGGTGGCGGCTCCACACCCGCCCGGCCCCGTGGCAGGCGGAGCCGAAGGCCTCGTTGCCGGGCAGCCCGACCATGACGTACGAGGCGGTGCCCATCGTCCCCGGCACCAGCACCGGCTGTCCGGCCCGCAGGAGGTCGGCGGGCAGGCCGGGGTCGCCGGGCGGTAGCGCCCTGGTGGCGCCCTTGCGGTGGACGCACAGCCGCCGCGGCACGCCGTCCACGTCGTGGGTCTCCAGCTTGGCGAGGTTGTGCGACACGTCGTACACCAGCTCCAGGCCGACCCCGAGGGCGGTGGCGAAGGCGCGGCGGGCCGCCTCGGAGAGCAGCTGCCGGTTGGCCCGCCCGTAGTTCGCCGCGGCGACCATGGCGCCCAGGTAGGCGCGGCCGCGCGGCGAGTCGACCGGGGTACAGGCGAGCTGGCGGTCGGGGAGCTCGATCCGGTGGCGCTGCAGGTCGCGGTCCATGGCGTGGACGTGGTCGGTGCAGATCTGGTGGCCGAGGCCGCGCGAGCCGCAGTGGATCATGACGCACACCTGGCCGGGCCGCAGTCCGAACGCCGCCGCCGTCTCCGGGTCGTCCACCCGGTCGACGGCCTGGACCTCCAGGAAGTGGTTGGCCGAGCCGAGGCTGCCGACCTGCTGCAGGCCGCGCTCGACGGCCCGGGTGCTGACCTCGCCCGGGGCCGCGCCGGCCAGGACGCCGCCGTCCTCGCAGCGCTCCAGGTCGCGCGGCACCCCGTGGCCGTGCTCGACGGCGTAGCGGGCGCCGCCGAGCAGCAGGTCGTCCAGTTCCTCCGGTCCGGACAGCCGCCACAGGCCGCCCCGGCCGAGGCCGCGCGGCACGGTGCGGTCGAGCAGGTCCATCAGGCGGGTGACCCGCTCGGGGTCGAGTTCGTCGCGGTCGACGCCCGCGCCCAGCAGCCGGACCCCGCAGGAGATGTCGAAGCCGACCCCGCCGGGCGAGATCACCCCGCCCTGGTCGACGTCGGTCGCGGCCACCCCGCCGATCGGGAAGCCGTAGCCCCAGTGCACGTCGGGCATCGCGAAGGAGGCGCGGACGATGCCGGGCAGGGTCGCCACGTTGGCCACCTGCTCCAGTGCCTTGTCCCCGGCGGCCTGCGGCAGCAGCGCGCGGCTGGCGAAGACCACGCCCGGCACGCGCATCGGCGGGCGCGGTTCGATCCGCCAGCGGCAGCGGCCCGCCTCGACCAGTGCGATCTCCACTTCGCTCACCCCGTTCCGTGCCCGTTCCGCCCGGTGTCGCCCCGACCCGCTCAGACGTCCACCGTCACCCGGCAGGTCCAGCCGTCCGGGCCGGCGCGCAGGTCCAGGTCGTGCAGCGAGACGGCCTTCGGCACGGCGCCGACCAGGGCCGCGGTGGCGGCGTCCGCCATCCGGAAGCGGACCTCGACCGTCCGGGCGCCGTCCAGACCGCGGATCGGGCCGAGCGCCAGCCCGGCGGGGAGTTCGCCGTCGGCGTCCATCCGGTAGACGACCTCCTCCAGGACGCCCGCGAGCAGGTCCGCGTCGCTCACCGCGAGGACGGTGCAGCCGCGCTCGCCGACGATCCGCGCGCCGGAGAGGTCCGCGAAACCGCCCACGACGGCGTGCACCAGCTCGCCGATGCAGCCCTCGGCCGTCGGCGCCCAGGCCTCCACCCGCAGGTCCGCCGTGTGCGGCACGGTCCGGTGGCCGCTGCCGGCACGCCCCGCGGGTCCGCGACCGTCCACGAACGACGCCTCCCGCCCCCGTTGACGTTCCCCCCTCCAGCCTCGTCCCGCGGGGCACCCGGAAGCAACCCGGGCCGGACCCTAATCGCGGACCGAGGCGAGGTAGGCGGCGGTCAGGTCGGGGGTGGCCAGCCAGGCGGCGTGGTCGCTCGGCTCCGCGTAGGTGTTGGCGAGCCGGCGGGCGACCGTCTCGTGCTCGGCGGCAGCCGCGAACACGCCCTGCACGTGGTCCGGCACGGTGAGCATCGCGGCGGTGAACTCGACCGCGTGCCGGGCGTGTTGCCGCCAGAAGCGCTCTGCGGTGCGGCACATCCAGTCCGCGGTGTAGGGGGCCTCGCCGTGCTCGACGATCGCCCGCAGGTACGCCTGTGCCGCCCGCGCGGCGCTGTTGGCGCCCTGGCCGGCGATCGGGTCGTTCACCACCACCGCGTCGCCGAGGCCGAGCACGTGGACGGCGTCGACGCCGGTGCCCAGCTCCGCCACCGGCCGCCGCACCACCGGGGTGACGGCGCCGGACAGTCCGGCCCCGGCATCCGTCGGCTCGGCGTCCGCCCACAGCTCCGCCTCCCACGGCAGGTACTCGCGCAACAGGGCGCGCATCCGGGCGAGTTGGGCGTCGGGCGCCGGGGCGTCGCGGAACGCGTCCAGCGGCCCGCCGGGCAGCGCCTCCCACAGCAGGATCGCGCACGGGCCGGAGAGGGTCAGGGCCGGTTGCAGGTACAGCTCGCCCAGACCGGGCAGCGCGTGCATCCGCGCCCGCGGCTCGGTGGCCGGATCCGGCGAGCCCACCCCGTGGACGTACAGGCAGGAGAGCGCCCGCTTCGGCCGGTCGAACGGCGAGCGGGCGGCGTCGCGTTCGAAGATCCCGGCCAGTTCGCCGCGCCCGGCCGCGACCACCGTCAGCTCGTGCCGGCGGGCGAGCTCGCGCAGGCCGTCCCGGTCCAGCGAGCGGTACTCGACCCGGCCGCCGCGCTCCTCCAGCAGTTCCAGCCAGCGCGCCAGTTTCAGCCGCTGGTCCACCGACTGGGCGGGCTCGTCGAGCGTCATGGTGAACTCCAGCGCCCGCACCCCGGGCGGCACGGCGAGCACCGACCGGACGGCGCGGACCGCCGGCGCCTCGCCCGCCCACAGGTCCAGCCCGGCCGCCGCCTCGGTCCGCAGCGCCGGTCCGAACATCGCCTGGGTGGACAGCACCCGCCCGCCGCACACCTGCTCGGGGGTGCGCTCGGCGACCAGCGTCACCCGGTAGCCGGCCGCCACCAGCCCCAGCGCGAGCTGCAGGCCGGCCTGGCCCGCTCCGACGACGGCGATCCGGCGCATGGCGGCCTCCAGGGTGGGTGGTCTCGGCTGACGGTGCCGCCGGCGGCTCGGCTGACGGCCCGTCACGCAGGCACAGTAGCCGAGCCGCCGGGGCACGTCACCGGGGCCTCACCGGCACCGGCCACGCCCCGGCGCGGCCGGCTCAGCCGCGCAGGTGCGCGGTGAGCACCTCGACCACGGCCGCGGTCTGGTCCGCCACGTAGAAGTGCCCGCCGGGGAAGACCCGCAGGTCGAAACCGCCGGTGGTGTGCCGGTCCCACTGGGCGGCCTGGTCGACGGTGGCGTTCTGGTCGGTCTCCCCCACCAGCGCGGTGATCGGCTGCGGCACGGTCGCCTCCGGCGCGCAGCGGTACGTCTCGATGGCGGTGTAGTCGGCCCGCAGCGCCGGCAGGATCAGCTCGCGCAGCGCCGGGATGGTGAGGATCCGCTCGTCCGTCCCGCCGAGGCGCACGATCGTGTCGAGCAGCCCGTCGTCCGGCAGCCGGTAGACGGCGGTCTCCCGGGGCAGCGAGGGCGCGCGGCCCGCCGAGACGAACAGCCGCTCGGGCCCCGGGAGGCCGTCGCGGGCGAAGCAGCGGGCGGTCTCGAAGGCGACGGCCGCGCCCATGCTGTGCCCGAAGAAGGTCAGCGGCCGGTCCGTCCACTCGCGCAGCTCCCGGTAGAGCTGCTCGGCGAGCTCCAGCACCGAGTCGATCGCCGGTTCGGCGAAGCGGTTCTGACGGCCCGGGTACTGGACGGTGAGCACGTCGGCGTAGGGCGCGAGCGCGTTGGCGTACTCCATGTAGTAACTGGCGGAGCCGCCCGCGTGGGGGAAGATCACGATCCGGGCGGGGGCGGAGTCGGACGGACTGAAGCGGCGGAACCACGGGTTGTCGACGGCGGCACTGCTGGACATGCGGATGCTGACCTCTCTCCGTGACGAACTCTGCTGCGCCCAGTCTCGCAGGGCCCCGACCGCCGCGGGTCCGAAACCCGGCGGTTCGACGATCTTGAGGCCCGACGGCGGTGACGGCGATCTGTCAGCGATCTGCCGGTCAGGCCTGTGATCGTGGGCCTGTCGGCCCGGCCGCGGTCTCGAATCGCGGGTGGCCCGGCAGCCCCGAATACGCCAGGAGGCCATCAGCATGTCGTCCACAACCCGCAACCGGCCGTGGGACGTTCACCGGCCGCCGTCCGCCGCCGGCAGGAGCGTCCTGGTCACCGGGGGCAACGCCGGTATCGGCTACTTCGTCGCCGAGCAGCTCGCCGGGGCGGGCGCCGTGGTCGTGCTCGGCAGCCGGGACGCCGGTCGGGCCGGGGCCGCCATGGCGTCGATCCGCTCCCGCGTCCCCGGCGCCGTGGTGCACCACCTCCCGCTGGACCTCGCCGACCTGCCCTCCCTGCGGGCCGCCGTGGACGGGCTCGCCCTCGACCACCTCGACGCGGTCGTCCACAACGCCGGGGTCGCGCTGGACGATCCGCCGCGCCGGGAGACCGGCGCCGGGCACGAGCTGATGTTCGCGACCAACCACCTCGGGCACGTCGCGCTCACCCGCTGGCTGGCCCCCCTGCTCGCGGCCGCACCGGCGGGCCGCATCGTGACGGTCGGCAGCTTCGCGGCCCGCTCGGAGCGACTGGACCTCGACGACCTCCAGTCGGCCGTGGACTACCGGCCCAAACGCGCCTACGGCCGCTCGAAACTGGCGCAGATGACCTTCGGCCTCGAACTCGACCGACGCCTCCGCGCCGCCGGCAGCACCGTGCTCAGCCTGCTGGCGCACCCCGGCGGCGCACTCGACTCGCTCACCCCGCCCCGCCCGCCGGTCCACACGCGGACCGTCGGCGAAGGACTGCGCGGCCTGCCGGCCGGGCTCCTCCTCCAGGGCAAGGACCACGGCGCGTGGCCGATCGTCCGGGCCGTCCTCGACCCGCAGGCGCAGGGGGGCCAGCTCTGGGGGCCCCGGGTCTTCGGCCTGCGCGGCGCCCCCCGCCTCGAACCCGCCCAGCCCCACCTGACCGACCGCACCGTCGCCGCCCACCTCTGGGACGCCACCTGCCGACTCGCCGCCGTGGACCCCCACCTCGGCCTCCTCTGACCACCACTCCGACCGGCCACCGCTCCGGCCCCATCCGTCGGGGAGGTCAGTCCACCCAGAGATCCGGTTCGGTCACCCAGCCGGCGGCGAGGACCAGCCCGGTGACGCGGTGGACGGCGAGGAAACCGAAAGGCCGGGCGAAGCAGACCTCGACGTGTCGGATCCGGTACGGGGGCGGTGGCGGAGCGCCTGCGCCGGCGGCCAAGATGCTGGTCACCGAGGCCGCCCGGAAGCCGCGCGGGCCGAAGGTCGCGGTGGCGGTCTGGGCGGCGCTCTGGACGAACAGCGGCTCGCCGTCCGAGAGCCCGGGCAGTCGGTGCTCGACCCGCGAGGGGGTGCTCGCCGACGCCAGGCCGAACAGTTCGGGGCGCGCCAGCAGGTTGTGCTCGGCCTTGACCGTGAACCGGGGGACGTGCACACACAGTTCCGGCTGCGGCTCGCGGCTGCGTCGCCAGCCCAGGGTGAGTCCGGGCCCCGGGGATCCGGTGGGCAGGCGGTCCGCGGTGATCCGGCGGTGCCGGTGGGACAGCGCCCCTATTCCGGCGGCCAGCACCCGGCCCGCCGGGGCGTCCGGCTCGCCGAGCAGCAGCCGGACGTCGATGTCGCCGTGCCCGAGGACACGCAGCTCGGTGACCGGTCCGGTCGGCGTCTCCAGGACGGCGGCCCGGTCCAGCAGGGAGGTCCACCGCGACAGGTACGCGACCGGTCCACCCCACTCGTCCTCGAGTTCCGGTCCTGCTCCCTCCTCGAACGGGCGGATCCAGTCGGTCCGGACGGTGAGCGCGGCGGCCAGCACCAGGCGGGTGTCCGGGTCCAGGCTCACCGGCATCGCGTCGATCAGACCGTCCGTGCACCGCGCGGCCCAGGCGTCGAGCGCCCGCCGGTCCTCCGCCGTGTCCCCGCTCAGCCGCCCGTGGACGTCCGCCGGCAGTGCCGCCGACCACTCCGGCCGAAGCCGGAGCCGATCCGCCGACCAGAGCCCGAGCGCCGCACCGACTCCCGGCAACCCCCGCAACAGGCCGAGGAGTTCACCCGCACACACGGCGGCGGCCTCGGCCGGCATCCCGAGGGCCTCCTCCAACTCCCCTCGGACGGCGGGGCTCCCCGCCGGAGCCAGCACCCCGAGCAGCGGCCACACCCCGGCCGGCATCAGCACCGTCCCGTGGACCGCTGGTGCCTGCTCGACCCATCGTGCGCCCAGCCCGTTGACCGCCCGTACCGCCTCGGCCCGGCCCATCCGTCCCCCCTCGATCGGCGTTTCGCGCGCCGAGCGTAGGGCCTGGGCGAGGCCGGGCGCGAGGGGATTTCACCGCGCCCGGCGCAGGGTCAGGTCCTCGTCGGGGGCGGGCTCGTGGACGCGGACGACGTGGGCGTCGGCGCCACGCCGCGCTCCTGCCGCCACCACGGCAGGAGCGACGCCGGGGGCCTCACCGGGCCGGGCCGAAGTTGACGGCTGTGGCGCGGGAGCGGGAGGCGGTGTCGAGGAGCAGGACGGACGCCGCTTCCGGGGCCGGGGTCGGCGCGCCGGAACGCGTGTGGCGGGTGAAGGCGGCGAACAGCTGGTCCAGGCCCCGGCGGTGGCGGGCGAAGACCCGGGCGGAGGCGTGGCGGCCCCGGGCGCGCTGGCCGTCCAGCGCGGTGGCGGCACCGACGTCGAGCAGCACCAGGTGCAGTTGCCGGCCCTGCCGGGCGGCCTCGCGGGCGAGCCAGCGGCGCATCCAGGCGCGGCTGCCGCAGTCGTGCACCAGCAGTGGACCGCCGCGCCGCACGGAGGAACGCAGCAGCCGGACGTGCTCCAGCCGGGCCCAGGGCCGGTAGACCGCGTACGGCAGGCGCGCGGGCATGACCGCCTCGCAGGCCTCGTGCACGGCGCGCGGGTCGACGGTCGGCACCGCCCCCGCCCCGGACCAGCGCCGCAGCAGCGTGCTCTTGCCCGCGCCCGGCAGGCCCGACACGACCACGACGGCGTCGGGCGGGTAGCCCACGGTGAACGCCGCCCCCGCGACGCCCCGCAGGTCGAGGACGCCGTGCGGGCGCTCCTCGGCCCCCTGCCCGCCCGGCGCCTCGGCCGTGCCCGTGCCCGTACTGGTACTGGTGCTGGTGCCCGTGCTGGTGCCCACGTGTCCCCCGTCCCTGTCCGACGGGGAACCCTAACAACTCCCGGCCGCGGGTACGGCACTCCGGTCCGGTCACGGCGGGACGCCCGGCAGCGGCCCCTGCCCCCGGGATCCCCGCACCGCTGCGCCACCGCACCCGCCCTAAGCTGACGTCCCATCAGACAGGAGGCCGCAGCATGGCGGAGTCGGGGCCGACGTACACCGGGCTGGTGTTGGCGGGGCTGGAGCGGGATCCGGGGCGGGTGGCGATCCGCTGGGGGGAGGAGGCGCTGACCGCCCGGGAGTGTCTGGACGGGGTGTACCGGACGGCGCGGGCGCTGGCGGGTGCCGGGCTCGGGCGCGGGGACGGGGTGACGGTGCTGGCCGGGAACCGGCCGGAGGCGGTGCTGGTGCGGTTGGCCGCGAACCTGCTGGGCTGCCGGGTCGCGATGCCGCATCCGGACGGCCCGGTCGGGGAGTCGGTGGCGCTGGCCGGGTTCGCCGGGACGTCGGCGCTGGTCTTCGATCCGGCCCGCTGCCGGGCCGCGGCCGGGGGGGTGGGGGCGGCGGGGCACCCGCGGTACGGGGTGGCGGCCGCCACATTCCGGATCGGCTACGCGCCGACGCGCTAGCTACGGAGTGAGACCCGTGGAGTCAGGCCCGTGAGGTCAGGCCGTGGAGTCAGAC
>NZ_JBHWIR010000140.1:0-13843 GCF_042731835.1 Kitasatospora sp. NPDC059817
GAGGTCTCCCGGGCCGCAGCGTTCCGGTGGGTGCGGCTCAGCCGCAGAACACCGGTGTGGCGTGCGCCGGATCCAGGGCGTTGGCCACCAGGTGCAGCGCCGTCGGCGAGAACGCGATCGCCACGTGCTCGGCGAGCGTGATCGGGCAGTGGTTCTGCAGCACCTCGTTGTCGACGGCCGGGCCGGTCAGGAACTGGGTCCGCCACGGGGTGACGACCTCGTCGTACACGGTCGAGATCACCGTGTAGCTCACGCCCGGCACGGTGTCCGGGCGGGAGGCCATCGTGCGGTTGAAGTCGGAGCCCACCGCCTGGTCGCGGCAGGCCTGGCAGACGGTGAAGATCAGGTCCGCGACGCCGGGGAAGTACGGCACGAGCTTGGTGATCCCGTCGAGCGTCGTGCCGTGGTTGGACGGCGCCAGGCCGACCAGCCGGCCGACCTTCGCGGCCCCGCCGAGGAACTTCAGGTAGTAGTTCGGCAGCATGCCGCCCTGCGAGTGCCCGACGATGTCGACCTTGGCCGCGCCGGTCGCTTTCAGCACCAGGTCGACGAACCGCCCGAGTTGGGCGGCCGTCTCGGGCACCGGGCCCAGGCCGCCGATCGGCAGCAGCAGGCCGCTGCCGCTGGAGGTGATGCCCGGGATGGTGCCGTAGTCGAGCGCGAAGACGCAGTACCCGAGGCCCTTCAGCAGCGGGGAGAGCGCGAGCCAGTTCTCGTAGCGGTTGGCGAAGGTGCCGTGCACGAGGACCACCGGATCGGGGTGGGCGGCGCTCGGGCGGCAGTTCCAGTCGTTGGCGCCGGGCGGCGAGGCCACCGAGTCACCGTCGGGCGGCAGTTCGGCGGCGGCGGAGGTGGCGGCAGCGCTGAGGGAGCGGGCGGCGGCGGGCGCGACGGAGGGGGACGTCACGGCGCTCGCCGGGGCGGCCGACGCGCCGGCCAGCATCGCGCCCGCCAGCACGGTCGCGCCGATGGCCCCGCCGAGCCTGCGGCGCACGGGAGTTGCGGAGAAGCGGAGAAGTGGGGTTCTCAACTGTTGCCTCCACGGCGGAAGTTTGTTACCAACAGGTAACCCGAGTGGCTCCATCATGCGGTCGCCCCTCCGGCCCGGCCCTTGGGCGTTCCCCAGACCTGGACGGTGTTCTCTGTGACCGGTCACAACGCACCCGCCGCCTCGCCCGGCCGCTCACCCGACGCCACACCCCGCTCCGAGCCGCACTCCGCGCCCGCCTCCGTGCCCCCCTCCGCAGCCGACCGCACACCCGTCCGTGCGCCCGAGCCCACCGCCGTCCCCGACCACACCACCGTGCGCGCGCCCGACCGCACCGCCGACCGCACGCCCGGCTGGCGCGTCCCGGTGATCGGCGGCCGACCGGCCGACCAACGACTCCTGGGCGGTGTACGCCAGTTGGCCGAGAGCGTGGTCGCCGCCCTGCTGGACCGCGTGCCGGTGTACCACCGCCTGCCCCGCGAACAGCTCACCGGCGAACTCACCCGCGACACCGAGCGCCGGATCCGCGCCCTGGCCCACGCCGTCCGCACCGGACTCCCCGCCCCCGACGAGGAGTTCGCCGCCGTCCGGGAGGCCGCCGCCCGCCGCGCCGAGGAGGGCCTGCCGCTGGACGCCGTCCTGCTCGCCCACCACCTCGGGCTGGAGGTCTGCTGGGAGTTCGTCACCCGGCACGCCCGCGACGGCGACGCCGCCGACCTGCTCGTCCTCAACCGGCTGCTGCTCGACCAGCTCCGCCAGGCCACCACCGCCGCCGGCGCCGGCTACCTCGACGAACGCCGCCCGACCGGCGACCGGCGCGGCGCCGCCCGGCAGTCGCTGCTCACCGCACTGCTCGCCGGCACCCCGGCGGACGAGGCCGCCGCCCGGGCCGGGCTCCAACTGCCGCCCCGGTACGCCGTCCTGTGCCTGTCCGTCGCCGACCACCCCGACGAGCACGCCCCCGGCGTCGACCCGGGCATCGCCGGCCGCCGCAAGCTCCGCCGGCTAGTCGCCGAACTCGACCACCGGACACGGCAGTCGGCGATCACCGCGCTCACCCCCTCGGGCGGCCTCGTGCTCGTCCCGCTCGGGCCGCCCCCGGAGGCCCGGCCGGGCCTCCGGCCGGAGAGAGCGTCCGGGCGCCCCGGCACGCCCGCCGAACTCCCGTGGCAGCACCTCGCCGCCACCGTCGCCGCGGCCGCCCGGGCCGGAGGCGTCCCCGTCCTGGCCGCGGCGGCGTCCGCCGCACCCTGCGAGGTGCCGGGCGCGGCCGCGCTCGCGCACGAAGTCCTGGACGTGGCCCGCGCGTTCGACCGTCCACCCGGCCTGTACCGGCTCGACGACGTCCTGCTCGAATACCAGCTCACCCGCCCCAGCCAGGCCCGCTCCCGGCTCGCCGCACTGCTCGAACCACTGGCCGACGGCGGCGAGTTGCTCACCACCCTGCGCACCCACCTGGCCGGCGGGCTCAACCGGCGGCACACCGCGGGCGCCCTGCACCTGCACCCGAACACCGTCGACTACCGGCTGCGCCGGATCGCCGCCCTCACCGGCCTCGACCCCGCCCGCCCCGCCGACGTCCTGCGGATCACCGCCGCCATCGCCGCCCGCGCCGCCGAACAGGCCCCCGCAGTCCGATAGCGACGTACCGGCACCCGCCCCACCGGGAACGGCGGCGCGGGTGCATCAGCCCTGCTCCCCCGGCAACCGCAGGTCCCACCCCACCAGGGCCCGCAGTTGCTCCGCCGTCACGCCGTCCGGCACCGGCTGGGGTGCGTCGTGGCGCAGCGGCGGCTGCCAGCCCTCCTCGGCCGTCCAACGGCGGACCACCTTGGCCGGCGCCCCGGCCACCACGCTGTGGTCGGGCACCTCGCCGCGCACCACCGCGCCCGCCGCGACCACCACGTTGCGGCCGATCCGGGCCCCCGGCAGGATCACCGCGCCGGTGCCGATCCAGCTCCCGGCACCGATCTCCACCGGTTCGTTGCGCGGCCACTGCTTGCCGATCGGCAGGTCGGTGGACCGGTACTCGTGCGCCTGGTCGGAGATGTAGACGCCGGGCCCGGTCCACACGTCGTCGCCGAGGACGATCGACTGGTGGCCCACGATGTGGCTGTCCCGGCCGATCACACAGCCGCCGCCGATCCGTACGATCGGCTCGGGCCCGAGGTCGAGGCCGGGTAGGAAACCGGCGCTGATGGTGACCCGCTCACCGATGATCGAGAACGGCCCGATGGTGATCCACTGCTCGTTGAAGACCGCGCCGAGCGGGAACGCCAGCGTCGTACCGTCGCCCAACTCGCCGAACCGGTACGGGCCCGGGCTCTGCCGGGTGACCGCACCGGTCCTCTGCACCCAGCGCCAGCCCCGGTGGACGAGGCGGCCGGCGGCACGGCGGCCACCGGCTCGGACCGCGGAGAGCAGCGAACGGGTTATCGGCATGCCCTCACGTTACCGGCCCGTAGGGTCCGGCCGGCCGCCGGGCGGTCAACATCACACCGGCCCCGCACCCGCCCTGGCCTGCGGCCTCCCAAGGCCAGGCCCGGCCCGCCGCCCGGGCGGGTCCGAAAACCGCAACCGGCCGGCGGGCTCCGGTGCAACACTCCCCCCCATGGAGATCACCGAACACATCGACGCCCTGCGCCGCGAGGGCACCCTGCTCGCCGAAGCGGCCGCCCGTACCGACCTCGCCGCCCCCGTACCGACCTGCCCGGACTGGAGCCTCAACGACCTGCTGAGGCACGTCGGAAACGTCCACCGCTGGGCCGCCGCCTACCCCTCCCAGGGCCTGCCCGCGCCCCTCGACGAGGACGGCAGGCGGGCCGTGATCGGGCCGGCGCCGTCCGACGCGGCACTGCTCGACTGGTTCCGCGAAGGCCACGCCGCCCTGGTGGACACGCTCACCCGGGCCCCGGCCGACGTCGAGTGCTGGAGCTTCCTGCCGTCGCCCAGCCCGCTCGGGTTCTGGGCCCGCCGCCAGGCGCACGAGACCGCCGTCCACCGCGCCGACGCCGACGCGGCGGCCGGCACCGACGGCCCCAGGGTGGACACCGCCCTCGCCCTCGACGGCATCGACGAACTGCTGGGCGGCTTCGTGGCCAGCAGCCGCTCCCGGCTGCGCAGCGAACGGACCCGCACCATCGGGGTCCGGACCACCGACGGCCCCGGCTCCTGGCAGCTGACCATCACCCAGGAGCCGCCGGCCGTCGGCACGGGCGGCGCCGCCGAACCGGCCGACCTCACCCTCACCGGCCCCGCCCACGACCTGTACCTGCTGCTGTGGAACCGGCTCCCGGTCGGGTCCGCGCAGGTCGAACTCGCCGGCGACGAGGCGCTGCTCGAACTCTGGCGGACCAGCGCGGTCATCGGCTGAGACCGCGCTGCACGTAGCGCGCCACGGGTAGAGCGCCGCGGGCAGCGTGCCGCGCGCTGGGATCAGGGGCCGGGGGGGTGGAGCGGCCCGGGGTCAGCGCACCCAGCGCGCGGGCCGCTTCTCCAGGAACGCCCGCATCCCCTCCTGCGCCTCCGCCGACCCGAACAGCCGCGCCGACAGCTCCACCAGCCCCTCCGCGTCCCGCTCGAAGGACCGCACCACCTCGGCGTTGGCCAGCCGCTTGGACTCCGCCAGCCCCTGCGGGGAGCCCTGGCGCAGCGCGTCCAGCAGGCCCTTCAACGCGACCCCGGTGTCCTCGGCGGACTCGGTGGCGCGGGTGATCAGGCCGATCCGGGCGGCCTCGGCGGCGTCGAAGACCTCACCGGTGAGATAGTAGCGGGAGGCGGCGCGCGGGTCCAGCTTGGGGCGCAGCGGCAGCGAGATCACGGCGGGCGCGAGGCCGAGCCTGACCTCGGTGAACGCGAAGGTCGCGGCCGGCCCGGCGAGGGCGAGGTCCGCCGCGCCGATCAGGCCGAGGCCACCGGCCCGGGCGTGCCCGTCGATCACGGCGATCACCGGCTTGGTGCAGTCGACGATCGCCCGCTGCAGCTCGACCAGTCCGCGCGGGCCGACCGTCGGGTCCGCGCCGGTCGCCTCGGACAGGTCCGCACCCGCGCAGAACACCTTGCCGGTGTGCCCGAGCACCACGGCCCGGACCTCCGGGTCGGCCGCGGCGACCGCCAGACCGGCGTGCAGCTCGGCCATCAGCCGGGTGGAGAGTGCGTTGCGGTTGTGCGGCGAGTCGAGGGTGATCGTGGTGACGGCGTCGGCGGTGGTGACGCGGACGAGGGGCTCTGCGCTGGTCATCGGCGGGGCCTGCCTTCCGGCTGAGGGTGGGTCGGACTGCCGCGCCGCCCAGGGTGCCCGGGCGACGCCCGGACGACTCTGGCACGCCCACCCGCCCCTCGGCCAGAGCCAATCCCGCCCGAGGCGCTGATCGGGATCGAGGCCCTCACGCTCGTCCGGGAGTAGCCGCGTCACCGAGCCTCGGCGTTCCCTTCCCGTCGCCCGGCCCACCGGACGGCGGGGCCCATCGCCAGGCCCGCCGCCGCCAGCACCGCGCCCAGGACGGCCCAGCCGGCCAGACCGAACCCGATCACGGCAGTGCTGACCAAGGCCGGACCGGCCATCATCGACGCCGCCGAACCCGCGTTGTACACGCCCTGGTAGGCGCCGTGGTCGCGCTCCCCCGCGAGGTCGTAGCTGAGCGCCCAGCCGCCGGCCTGGCCGAACACCTCGCCCAGCGACTGCAGCGCGATGCCGCCGAGCACCACCACGGCGGCGACGAGCGCGGGCAGGCCGTGCGCGAGGCCGACGACCAGGCACGAGGCGGCGAGCAGCAGCCCCCCGCGGCCGCAGAGCCGGGCGGCCGTCGCCCGGTCCTCCGTCCCCCGGGTGGCCCGCACCTGAAGGGCGATCACCAGCAGGGTGTTGACGATCAGGGTGCCCGCGACGGTGATCCGGGGCGCCTCGGTGTCATGGACGATCCACAGCGGCACGCCGACCTCCAGGACGGCGAACTGCAGGGCGAGGACCGCGTTCAGCACCGTCACGACCAGGAACGGGCCGTCCCGCAGCGCCGGATTGCGCCGCTTGCCCCGCCGGGCACCGCCGTCCCCCGGTTCCGCGGACGGCGCGACCGGGGCCGGGTGCGCGTGGGCGGGGAGGCGGTGGGCGGGGAGGCGGTGGGCGGGGAGGCGGTGGGCGGGGAGGCGGTGGGCGGGGAGGCGGTGGAACAGCACGGCGACGACCACGAAGGAAGCGGCGTCGGCCAGAATCGCCGTCAGATAGGCCGGCTTGGTGTCCACCTGGAGCGCGATCGCGCCGACGGCCGTCCCCAGGCAGATGCCCACGTTGGTCACCACCCGCAGGTAGGCCCGGCCCGCCACCCGGCGGTCGGGCGGCAGCACCTCGGCGTAGAGCGCGTTCCGCACGGCGGCGGACCCGCGGTCGACGGCCGCGACCCCGCAGGCCAGCACCACGAAGGCCGGATAGCTGTGCACGAGCGTGTACCCGGCGGTGCCGACCGCCTGCACTGCGACCAGCACGACCAGCACCGGCCGGGCACCCCAACGGTCGGCGGCCCGCCCGGCCGGCACGCTCGCGACGACGCCGCACAGGCCGGCGGCGGTCAGCCCGAGCCCCAGCTGGGCGGCGCTCAGACCGAGCACCCGGGTGAAGAACAGCACCGCGACGGACAGGGACAGGCCGCTGCCGATCGTGTTGACCAGAGTGATCCCGGCCAGCCGCCGGACCATCGGGTCGGGGTGCAGCCGCCGTCGCACGACGCTGACGAGCCCGCCGCCGACCTGCGGGTCTGCGGTGTCTCCGGGGTCTGCGGTCGTTGCGATCGTTGCGGTGTCTGCGGTGTCTGTGGTGCTTGCGGTGCTTGCGGTGGTTGCCGTGATGGCGGCGCCTCCGGGCATGGCGGGGTCGGGTCCGGACGTCTCCGCCGGCGAGGTGGTGGTCATGTGCTGATCACACCGCCCGACGGCCCGGGTCCGGTACTCCTTTAGGCTCTGGCTAAAACCACGCGCCCCACGCGCCCCAGCTCCGGCGCCCATGCGCCGCGCCGCAGGAGAGCACCCCCCGTGCACCGCTTCACGCTCGGCCTGGCCGACCTCGCCACCACCTGGTTCGCCGTCTCCCCGATCCAGGAGGCCTCGCTCAGCCTGCGCATGTGGACCCACCCCGGGGTCTACCAGCTCCAGACCCCGGCCTTCGAGCGGCTCCGGCCCGCCTTCGAACGGCTGGACTCCACGCTGCTGCTGTCACTCATCGCCGGGAACCGCTGGATCCCCGACTTCCTGACGCCCCGCCCGGCCTCGCCCGCCGCCGACTTCCGCACCGAGCTGGCCACCGTCCGCGCGCTGCCGCCGGAGCAGCTGCGCCCCGAACTGGAGCAGGTCTTCCTGCCGCACGGGCGGCCCCTGCCCGCCGCGCTCGCCGCCGGACTGGCCGACCCGGCGCGGCTGTTGCAGCGGATCGCCGACGCGCTGGAGGAGTACTGGGAGGTCTGCCTCGCGCCGTCCTGGTGGCCGCAGGCCCGTGCGGTCCTGGACGCCGACCTGGTCTACCGGGCCCGGCTGCTCTCCCAGCACGGCGCGGCGGCGCTCTTCGCCGACCTGGACCACCGGCTGCACTGGGAGGACGGCGTCCTGTCGATCAACCGCCGGTGGACGGACTGGGACGCGGAGACCGCCGTGGACGGCCGCGGCCTCGTCCTCATCCCGACCTTCTTCGCCCGCGGCGCGATCACGATGATCAGCAACGAGCGTGCGCCGCAGATCAGTTACCCGGCGCGCGGCCAGGCAGGCATGGCCGGCCCGGGGACGCCGGTGCCGCCGCGGGCGCTGGAGGCGCTGGTCGGCGCGCCGAAGGCCCGGCTGCTGGCCCTGCTCGCCGAACCCGCTTCCACCACCGACCTCGCCTACCGGCTGGGCGTCACCCCCGGCGCGGTCAGCCAGCACCTGTCCGTCCTCGCCGCCACCGGCCTGGTCACCCGGGCCCGGCACGGCCGCTCGGTGCTGTACCTGCGCAGCCCGCTCGGGGACGAGCTGACGGGGGCGAACAGGTGACAAGTAACAGATAACAGATTTCAACATCTGTTATCTGAAAGTTGTCACCTGTTCGCCCCCGCAGCCCCCGACCGGCCCGCGCCACCCCGACGAATCCCCCAACTCCCCAGTGGTACAGACCTGTTGACGCATTGGTCCAGTCCTCCTACAGTGCCCATGCCCCGCCTCCCCACGGCGCGGGCACCCATCGCACACGCACCAAGCACAGCGGTTCTACGTCACCCTGTTCAACCCCCACAGTCACAGGGAGAACCATGTCCGCTCGATCCCGGGCCAGGCGCCCGCGCGTGCGCAGCAGACTGCTGGCACTGCTCTCCGTCCTGCTCCTGCCCCTCGCCGCGCTCACCGCGCTGGCCGCCCCGGCGAACGCCGCCGGAAAGCTCACCGCCGCCTTCACCACCGCCAACAACGGCTCCTGGTGGCAGGGCACCTACATCGTCCACAACGACAACGCCACCGCCGTGACCGGCTGGACCCTGGAGTTCGACCTGCCTGCCGGCGTCACCATCGGCAACAGCTACAACGGCACCGCCACCGTCAACGGCCAGCACGTCACCGCGACCAACGCGTTCTACAACGCCACCGTCAACGCCCACACCACCACCGAGCCGTACAGCTTCTGGTTCGTCGGCAACGGCCCGGTCGCCACCCCCACCAACTGCCGCATCAACGGCGACAAGTGCGACGGCACCGCCGACGTCCCGCCGTCCGCGCCGGGCACCCCGGCGGTCACCGAGTCCACCGCGCACACGCTCGCCCTGACCTGGCCGGTCGCCACCGGCGGGGACTTCCCGGTCATCTCCTACGACGTGCTCAACGGCGCCACCGTGGTCGGCTCCAGCGCCACCACCAGTGCCCTGCTCACCGGGCTCACCCCGGCCACCACGTACACGCTGACCGTCCGGGCCAAGGACAGCCGCGGCAACACCGGACCGCTCAGCGCGCCCGTCACCGCCGCCACCTTCGACCCGTCGACCGACCCGGTCCCGCCCACCGCGCCGACCAACCTCCGTACCACGGCGGTCAGTTCGTCGGACGTCACGCTCGTCTGGAACGCCGCGACCGACAACGTCCGGGTCGCCGCGTACGACGTCTACCAGGGCGGCACGCTGGTGGCGACGGTCGGCGGCGGCACCCTGACCGCGACGGTCGGCAGCCTGTCCCCGTCCACCACCTACACGTTCACCGTGAAGGCCCGCGACCCCGCCGACAACGCCTCGCCCGCCTCCGCCCCGCTCACCGCCACCACCTCGGACCTGGTCGGCGCCGGAAAGTACGCCCGGGTCGGCTACTTCGTCCAGTGGGGCATCTACGGCCGCCAGTACTTCGTCAAGAACCTCGACACCTCCGGCAGCGCGGCCAAGCTCGACGTCGTCAACTACGCCTTCGAGAACATCGATCCGGTCAACCTGACCTGCCTGGCGGGCGTCACCAAGGGCACCACCGCCAACCCGCAGGACCCGGACCAGGGCACCGGCGCCGGTGACGCCGACGCCGACTACGCCCGCCCGATGAGCGCCGACCAGTCGGTGGACGGCGTGGCCGACGACGGCTGGGGCAAACTCCGCGGCAACCTCAACCAGGTGAAGAAGCTGAAGGCCAAGTACCCGAACCTGAAGGTGGTCGTCTCACTCGGCGGCTGGACGTACTCCAAGTACTTCTCGGACGTCGCCGCCACCGACGCATCCCGCCAGAAGTTCGTCAAGTCCTGCCTCGACGTGTGGATCAAGGGCAACCTGCCGGTCTACAACGGCGCCGGCGGCGACGGCGTGGCGGCCGGGATCTTCGACGGCATCGACCTCGACTGGGAGTGGCCCGGCTCCGCCGACGGCCACGCCGGCAACCACTGGAGCGCCAACGACAAGGGCAACCTGACCCTGCTGCTGGCCGAATTCCGCAAGCAGCTCGACGCGTTGGGCGGCTCGCACAAGCTGCTCACCGCCTTCACCCCGGCCGACCCGGCGAAGGTCGCCGCGGGCTGGGACCTCACGAAGATCTTCAGCTCGCTGGACATCGCCAACGTCCAGGGCTACGACTTCCACGGCTCCGGCAGCGACAACTCCTGGGAGCCCAACCGCACCGGCCCCCAGGCCAACCTCTACGCCGACCCGAACGACCCGTACAACTTCCACTTCAGCGTGGACGCGGCGGTCCAGACCTACCTCGGCGCCGGGGTCAACCCGCGCAAGCTCACCATCGGCTTCCCGTTCTACGGGCGCGGCTGGCAGGGCGTGGCGGACGGCGGCGCCTCCGGCGTGTGGCAGTCCGCGAACGGCGCGGCCCCGGGCCAGTTCAGCGAGGAGGCCGGCACCCGCGGCTACAACAACCTCATCACCGGAGTCCCCAACCTGACCGTGTACCACGACCCCAAGTCCATTGCGACGTACGGCTACACCGGAGCCGGCGGCCAGTGGTGGACCTTCGACGACGCCTGGTCGATCGCCCAGAAGACGGCCTACCTCAAGTCGAAGAACCTGCTCGGCGGCATGATCTGGGAGATGTCCGGCGACACTCCCTCCGGCACGCTCATCAACGCACTCGACTCCGGGCTCAAATAGCCGGAGGGCACGGCCCGTTGGGCCGGTGGGGCAGCAAGGGCCGGTGCTCCGAGAACAACGGAGCGCCGGCCCGCGCCTCAGGTGCCCCAGGTGCCCGACGGGCCTCCAGGGCCGCACCCGCTTCCAGGGCCTCCCGTCACCGGGACGCCATCGCCGCCAGCTTCCTGGCCGCCCGGTACTGCCGGAGCACCTGCGCGAAGGTGGTGTGCCCCTGGGTGGTCCGGGCGAAGGCCCGCCAGGCCGGCGCCACCAGGCAGACCGCCGCGTGGAACAGGTACGGGCGCCGCTCGAAGGCGCCCAGCAGCTGCTTGCCGGCGCGCATCTCCACGCCCAGCCCGGCCTTGATGGCGAACGCGTAGTTCAGCGCCTCGCGCCGCACGTCCGCCGCCTTGCCCGCCTCCGCGACCTTCACCGCCCACTCGCCGGCCAGCCGGCCCGAGCGCAGCGCGTACGAGATGCCCTCACGGGTCCACGGCTCCAGCAGTCCGGCCGCGTCCCCGGCGACCAGCACCCGGCCGCGGGAGAGCGGCGAGTCCTCGGCCCGGCAGCGGGTCAGGTGCCCGGACTCCACGCTCGGGGTGAAGCCGGACAGCCCCAACCGCCGGATGTAGTCGGCGAGATACTGCTTGGTCCGCTCGCCGTCGCCGCGCGCCGAGATGACGCCGACGGTCAGGCTGCTCGACTCGGTCTTCGGGAACACCCAGCCGTAACTGCCGGGCAGCGGGCCCCAGTCGAGGTGGATCCGGCCCGACCAGTCCGCGGCGACCTGCGGCGGGACGGGGATCTCCGCCTCCAGGCCGAGGTCGATCTGGTCGAAGGTGACGCCGACGTGCCGGGCGATCCGGCTCGCGCTGCCGTCCGCGCCGACCACCGCGCGCGCCTCGAAGGTGCGCCCGTCGGCGGCCGTCACCAGCGCCGTCCGGTGCTCGCCGCCGCGCTGCTCGACGCCGGTGACGGTCACTCCGGTGACCAGCACCGCCCCGGCCTGCTTGGCCGCCTGCACCAGGCGCAGGTCGAACTCGTCCCGGTTGACCAGGCCGAACAGCATCCGCCGGGACCGACGCGTCCGGGTGAACCGCCCGTCGTAGGCGAAGGTGACGGCGTGCACGCGGTCCTGCAGCGGCAGCCGGAAGTCGGGCGGCAGGCTGTCCCGGGACGGGCCGATGATGCCGCCACCGCAGGTCTTGTAACGGGGGTGCTCGGCCTTGTCGAGGAGCAGCACCCGCCGGCCCTGGACGGCGGCGGCGTGCGCGGCCGAGGCTCCGGCCGGTCCGGCGCCGACCACCACGACGTCCCAGACGCCGTCGAGCGGCTCGGGCGCCGACCGGCCGGCCCTCGGCGCGGTCTCGGCTTCGGTCTCGGCTTCGGTCCCAGCCTCGGTCGCGGCTTCGAACACCGTCTCGGTCCCGGCCTCGGGCACCGTCCCGGTCTCGGACACCGTCTCGGGCGTCTCCTCGGACGCCTCGCCTGACGGCTGACCTGACGACCGGCCTGACGGCCGTCCGGACACCTCGGCGTCGAGCGGCGAGGCCTCGGTGTCGAGTGGGCTGCGGGAATCGGAGCTTCCGGAGTCAGTCACGTCGAGCAATCCTATGCGTCCGCCGGACCCGCCGCTGGCCGCGCCGCCCCGAACGCCAGACCGAACCCAGATCGAACCCAGGCCGAGCCCGGGTCGATCCATCGGACCGATCCACCAGACGGTGCGCCGGGCGGGATCGCCGGGTAAAACCACCCGATCGGACTGTTCGAGTCCGCCTATGATCGGCGGTACCCAAACCGCCCCCTCCGCCCGCACCACCCCCCGGGCGAAGCCTTCCCCTCGGAGCCCCGATGTCACAGCCGCTGGCCGACGCCGTCCGGTCCCTGATGGACCGTGCCCGCACCGACCTCGCCGAACTGGTCGCCTTCCCCTCGGTCGCCGACCCGCGCCAGTTCCCGGTCGAGGAGTGCGAGAAGGCCGCCCGCTGGGTCGCCGACGCCTTCGCCGCCGAAGGCCTGACCAACGTCCAGCTGCTGGACACCCCGGACGGCACCCAGTCCGTCTACGCCGAACTGCCCGGCCCCCAGGGCGCGCCGACCGTGCTGCTCTACTCGCACTACGACGTCCAGCCCCCGCTCGACGAGAACGCCTGGCTCAGCCCCGCCTTCGAACTGACCGAGCGTGACGGCCGCTGGTACGGGCGCGGCGCCGCCGACTGCAAGGGCAACATCCTGATGCACCTGACCGCCCTGCGGGCGCTGCGGCAGGCGTACGGCGACGGCTACCCGGTCGGACTGAAGATCATCGTCGAGGGCTCGGAGGAGCAGGGCACCGGCGGCCTGGAGCGCTACGCCGAGGCCCACCCCGAACTGCTCGCCGCCGACGCCATCATCATCGGCGACACCGGCAACTTCGCCGCCGGCCTGCCCACCGTGACCGCCTCGCTGCGCGGCATGACGGTCGTCGAGGTCGCGGTCACCACCCTGGCCGGCAACCTGCACTCCGGCGCCTTCGGCGGCGCCGCCCCGGACGCGCTGCAGTCGCTGGTCCGGATGCTCGCCTCGCTGCACGACGAGCACGGCGACGTCGCGGTGGCCGGACTGACCGGCGGCCAGACCTGGAGCGGTGTCCAGTACCCGGAGGAGCAGTTCCGCTCCGACGCCAAGGTGCTCGACGGCGTCGCCCTGACCGGCACCGGCACCATCGCCGACCGCCTGTGGGCCCGCCCCGCGATCACCGTCCTCGGCATCGACGCCCCGCCGGTGATCGGCGCCACCTCCTCCGTCCAGGCCGCCGCCAAGGCCCTGGTCAGCCTGCGCGTCCCGCCGGGCAACGACCCGACCGCCGCCCAGGACGCGCTGGTCGCCCACCTGGAGGCGCAGGTCCCGCTCGGCGCCCGTCTGACCGTCGAACGTCAGGGCACCGGTGCCCCGTTCAACGCCGACACCACCGGCCCGGCGTACGAGGCGATGGGCGAGGCCATGGCCGAGGCCTTCGGCACCGAGATGGTCGCCTCCGGCGAGGGCGGCTCGATCCCGCTCTGCAACACGCTGCGCTCGCTCTACCCGAAGGCCGAGATCGTGCTGATCGGCGTCGAGGAGCCGACCACCCAGATCCACGCGGTCAACGAGAGCGTCGACCCGCAGGAACTGGAGCGGATGGCCCTCTCCGAGGCCCTGTTCCTCCACCGCTACGCCGAACTGCGCTCGGTCTGACGCGCGTTGGTGGGGGGGGGGGGGGGGCGCCGCGCCCGCCCCCCCCCCCCCCCCCCCCCGCCCCCCCCCCGCGCCCCCCCCCCACCCCCCC
>NZ_JBHWIR010000140.1:13853-18562 GCF_042731835.1 Kitasatospora sp. NPDC059817
AGTGCCGGTTGTGCCCCACACGGTGCCCCTTCCCCACCCCCTACCCCCCTATCCGGGCTGGTTCCCCGGCGGTGTGGCCGGGGCCCCCCCGGGGCCGCCCCCCGGCACCGGCCGCCCGCCCCGGAACCTGCGGGCGGCACCCGTCACCACCGCGTAACCGACCGCGCCCACCGCGAGCCCGGCTCCGGCGCCGAAGCAGAACTCCGGGATCAGGTTCCGCCGCAGCGGGGCCAGCCGGTGCAGCACTCCGGCCGCCGTCGCCGCGCCCAGGGCCGCGACGGCGGCCCGGCGCGCCCGGGGAGCGAGTGCCACGGCCGGGCGGACCGGCTCCACGCCCCGCACCGCCCGCACCGCCCAGCCCGCCATCGCGGCCAGGGCCAGCGCCGAACTGCCGTACTGCAGCGCCGAGTAGAGCGGAACCCCGGCCACCTCCCGGTCCAGCACCGGCAGCAGCCGGACACCCAGCCGGCCCTCGTGGGTGAACGCGTCCCAGCCGACGTGGGTGGCCGCACCGATCGCCGCCGACGCCGCGAACCACGCCGCCCCCGTACCCGCCCCACCTCCGGCGGGCCGCCGGACCGTCAGTGCCTCGGCCGCGCCCGCCCACCGGTCGGGCAGCAGCGCCACCAGCGGCGCGCGCAGCAGACCGTGCCAACCGGCCACCAGCGCGCCCGCGATCGCCACGTCCAGCGTCGGCACGGCCCACCAGCGGTGCGTCAGACCGCCGTGGCCGTACACCCCGGGCAGCAGCGACTCGGCGAAGAACGGGACGTCGGGCGCCATCGATCCGGCGACCAACGCCGAGGCGACCAGCGGCCCGCGCTCCCCGGCGGCACGCAGCAGGGGCAGGACGGCGGCGGGGTGGCTCAGTGTGAACGGCATGCCCCCCATCCTCCCGCCCCTGCCGGGCCATCAGCCAACGCCCAGGGGCGGCGGCCAACGCCTGGGGGGGGCGGCCAACGCCCGGGGACAGCGGCCAACACCTCTGGACCGCCCGGCACCCGGGCTCGTCACGCGTCCCGGGCGGCTACGCCGCGTCCGCCGTGCTGGCCAGGCCGAGCGCGACCCGGCGGCCCGCCTCCAGGTAGCGCAACTCGCCGCTGCGGCGGGCGTCCAGGGCGGCGGCGAGGCGGCGGTAGCGGCTCGGGGGCAGCAGGTCGGCGGCCTCGTCCAGGGTGACGAAGCGCCAGTCGCGCAGCTCCTCCGCCTGGAGCAGCAGGTTCTGGCGGGCGGCGGCGTCCAGTTGGCCGCCGTCGTACATCAGGCGCAGGCCGCCGCGGCGCGGGCCGGTGCGCGGCTCCCAGTCGACGGCGAGCAGGCGCAGCCCGGTCGGGTCGAGCCGCAGGCCCAGTTCCTCGGCGGTCTCGCGCAGGGCCGCGTCGGTGGGGGCCTCACCGCGTTCGACCACGCCTCCGGGGAAGTCCCAGTCGGGTTTGTAGACCGGGTCGACCAGCAGGACGCGGTCCTGTTCGTCGAAGAACAGGACGGCGGAGGCCACGGTGTCCCCGGTCGGGTCGGGGGTCTGGACGATGGGGCAGCGGGCGGCGCCGACGCGGACCAGTTCGGCGATCCGGTGGGCGGTCTCGCGGGGGGTGAGCTCGCTGGTGTCGAGCATCCGGGCGTCCTCGACCAGCCAGCGCCGGGCGGCCCGGTAGCGGGCCACGTGCTCGAAGCACCACATGCGGACCCGCTCGCTGGCCTCCGGATCTCCCGGGCACTCGTCGCGGTGGGCGATGCGGTGACGCAGGATCGTTTCTTCTGGGTCCAGGACGAAGTGGTGCACCGCTATGCCGTGGGAGGCGAGGTCGCCGAAGATCTCGTCCCGGTAGTCCTCCCTGAGCAGGGTCATCGGGACCACCAGCGGGCCCGCGACCTCACTGAGCAGCGCGGCCGCCGTCTCGGGGACGAGCCGGCGCCAGGCCGCCAGGTCCTGGAAGTCGGACACCGTCGCCAGCCGGTCGGCCGGGAGCATCCGGCGCAGGCCGAAGCCCACCAGCTCGGGATCGAAGAGCACGCTCCCGGGCAGCAGTTCCACCAGCTCGCGGCAGGCACTCGTCTTGCCCGCCCCGAATGTGCCATTGACCCAGACGATCACAACGTCCCCTGCCCTCGACTTGCCCCGATGCCGTTCGCACCGGGCAGCGCCCCCGTCGGCCGAACCAGCGCCACCCGTGGTGGTACCCGCGCCACGCCGCTCCCCATACCTCCCCGCCGCGCCCGCCGTTGCGCCCCACCCCGCCCCTTGACAGGGGCATGTGCCCAGGCCAGCCGCCTTCCGGGAGAAATATGTAGACCGGTCTACATCAAAGTTGCACCCTGCTCACACCCTGCGCGCACAGAAAGTCGGCCTGCCCGACTTCCCGTGCGCCATCATCACCCCAGATCACCTCGCATCACCCCCTCCACCCGACTATGTAGACCGACCGACAGATTTCTCCCGGCAATCTCTAGACCGGTCTGCATAATTCAGTAGACCGGTCGACATATTCTTCCCCGCGCCCCTCGCGCGCCCCCCAGCGCCCGCTTGCGCCGCGCGCCCCCCAGCACGTACAGAGGAACGATGAAGCTGCTCCCAGTCGGCCGCGTCATCGTCATCGGCTCGGTCAACGCCGACCGCATCCTCCGCTGCCCCGTCCTCCCCGCCCCCGGCGAGACCGTCCTCGCCACCGCCGCCACCCAGGGGTTCGGCGGCAAGGGCGCGAACCAGGCGGTGGCGGCGGCGCGCATGGGCGCCGCCGTCCACCTGGTCGCGAAGGTCGGACGCGACGCCGACGGCGAAGCCGCGCTCACCGACCTGCGCGGCGCGGAGGTCGAGACGGGCTCCGTGCTCACCCACCCCGACGCGCCGACCGGGCAGGCGATCGTCATGGTCGACCCCGTCGGCGAGAACAGCATCGTCGTCGTCCCCGGCGCCAACGCCCACCTGACCGCCGCCGAGGTCACCGCCGCACTCGCCCGCCTGCACCTGCTCCCCGTCGACGTGCTCCTCACCAGCGGCGAGGTCCCCGAGGAGTGCATCCGCGCGACCGCCGCCGCCCTGCCGGCCGACGGCACCCACTGGGTGCACAACGCCGCCCCGGCCGGCTCGCTCCCCGACACCGGTCCGACGGGGCGCCGCCCCCTGCTCGTCGCCAACGCCGTCGAGGCCCGCCAGCTGACCGGCGCCCCCACCGTCGAGGAGGCGGCCCGGGCCCTCGCCCGCCGCGCCGACGGCGTCGTGCTCACCCTCGGCGGCGAGGGCGCGCTGGTCGCCACCGAGGGACGGTCGGCCCGACTCCCCGCCCCCGCCGTCCAGGTCGTCGACACCACCGGTGCCGGCGACGTCTTCTGCGGCGCCCTCGCCGCCGGACTCGCCCGCGGCGCCTCCCTCCCCGCCGCGGCCGCCACCGCCGTGGCCGCCGGCGCGTTCGCCGTCACCGCCCTGGGCGCCCGTGGCGCCCTCCCCCGCCCGACCGACCTCTGACCAGCCACTGCCCGACGGCGCCGGGCGGGCCGGGCGGACCAGACCGGCCGGGCGGGCCCAGCCCACCCCGAACAGGGGCACCCGGGCCACAACTCCCGAACGCCCCCGCCCACTTGTCTAGCACTCGGCCTACGGCCGACCCATGTACGACGGGTAGTAGCCGCTGCTGATCCCCGAGATCCGGATCAGCGTCCCCGGCCGCGCCGCCTCGACGTACTGGTTGTTGCCCAGGTAGATCGCCACGTGCTGGATGCCCCGCTTGGTGCCGTTGGGAGACCAGAACAGCAGGTCGCCCCGGCGCAGCTGGCCGGCACTGATGGGCGTGGTCGCCGCGTACTGGTCGTTGGCCACCCGCGGCAGGTCCACCCCGCCGCGCCGGAAGGCCTGCTGCACGAGGCCCGAGCAGTCGTACCCGTCCGGCCCGTTGCCCGCGGTCCGGAACGGCTTGCCCAGCTGGCTCAGCGCGAACTGCACGGCGGACTCGATGCCCTGGTCACCCGCCACCGCGCCGGCGGCCGAGCCCGACGAACCCGACGAGGACGACCCGGACGATCCGGATGATCCGGATGATCCGGACGATCCGGACGACGACGGGGACCCGCCGCCCGTCCGCGCCACGTACACGTCGTAGTGCGTGGTCCAGCGCCACTCCCCCTTGCTGTTCTTGAACCAGTACCGCGACCCGTCCCACCCCTGCTTGATCCCGCCGCTCGACTTCGCACCCGTCGACGGGGACTTCGCCGCGGAGGAGGATCCGCCCCCTGTCCGCGCCACGTACACGTCGTAGTGCGTGGTCCAGCGCCACTGCCCCTGACTGTTCTTGAACCAGTACCGCGAGCCGTCCCACCCGGCGTGCGCCGGTGCCGACTCGGCGGCCGCGGGGCTGACGCCGGGGCCGACGCCGATCACACCCGCACCGGCCACGATCACGGCCACCATGCCTATCCCCCGGCGCACCCGCGCGACCCGCGAGGGACGGACGGGACGGACGGGGCGGACGTCAGCCGCCCGCTGGTCGACGGTGGCGGCAGCGTGCTGCCCGGTCGGTTCGTCGGCGGCACCCGGCGCGCCGGTGTTGACGGTGGTCATCCTGCTGTCTTCCCTCACTGCTGCGAACTGCCGCCACGGGGGCGGCTGCGGAATCGGCTACGGACACGCACGTCCCGGTGAGACGGCACGTACGGCTCGGCAGACCCCGCCCGGCGTGCCACGGCCTCCGGTCGTGCGACCGGGAGCCGCGGCACGC
>NZ_JBHWIR010000140.1:18572-20464 GCF_042731835.1 Kitasatospora sp. NPDC059817
GGCCGGTCGGGCGGGCCCGCCCCCGCCCGGCGGCCCCCGGCCTGGGGGGGGGCGCGGGGGCGCGGCGCCCCGCGGGGCGGGGATTCAGTTCTGCCTGCGTGTCACGGTAGGCACGCGTCCGCTCACGGCGCGCAGTGGAGTGAGCCAATGGAAGGGTTCACGGCCGGTGAGCACCGACGGGGCATCAGGGTGAAGGCCAGTCATCGGGCCGCGGCCCGACGCCCCCTCATCCCTGCTGGTCGGCCTCCGCCAGCAGCTGCTTCTTCAGCACCTTTCCCAGCGCGTTCCGGGGCAGTTCGGGCACCAGCACGACCCGGCGCGGCCGCTTGTGCGCGGACAGCCGCTCCGCCACGAAGGCCGTCAGCTGTTCCCCTGTCACGGCGCCGTCCGGGATGACGTACGCGACGATGGCCTGCCCGAGGTCCTCGTCCGGCGCACCGACCACCGCCGCGTCGGCGACCGCGGGGTGGTCGCGCAGCGCGGCCTCCACCTCGCCGGCGCCGATCCGGTAGCCACCGCTCTTGATCAGGTCGACGGAGGCGCGACCGACGATCCGGTGGAAGCCGTCCTCACCGATCACGGCGACGTCCCCGGTACGGAACCAGCCGTCCGCCGTCCAGGCCTCGGCATCCGCGTCGGGCCGGTTGAGGTACCCGCTGAACAGGGTCGGCCCGGCGACCTGCAACTCTCCGACGCTCTCCCCGTCGGAGGGCACCGGCGCGCCGTCCTCGCCGACCAGCCGGGTGCGCACCCCGTCCAGCGGCAGGCCGACGCTGCCGGGCCGGCGCTCGCCGTCCGCCCGGGTGCTGACGGTGATCAGCGACTCGGTCATCCCGTAGCGCTCGATCGGGGCGTGCCCGGTGAGCGCAGCCAGCTTCTCGAACACGGGTACCGGCAGCGGCGCGCTGCCGGAGACCAGCAGCCGGGCCGAGGCCAGCCGACCCGCCGCCCCGGGGTCGGCCGCCACCCGGGACCAGACGGTCGGCACCCCGAAGTACAGGCTGCCGCCCGCGGCCGCGTACCCCGCCGGGGTGGGCCGCCCGGTGTGCACGAGCCGGCTGCCGGTCCGCAGGGCGCCGAGGACGCCGAGGATCAGTCCGTGGACGTGGAACAGCGGCAGGCCGTGGACGAGGGTGTCCTCGGCGGTCCACTGCCAGGCCGCGGCGAGCGCGTCCAGGTCGGCGGCGACCGCCTGGCGCCGGATCACGGCTCCCTTGGGCGCCCCGGTGGTGCCGGAGGTGTAGAGGACGAAGCCGGTGGCGTCCGGCGCCGGCTCGGCGAACGTGGTGGCGGCGCGTTCCGTCGGGTCGACCGGCAGCCCCTCCACCTCACCCGGTACGACGTCACCCACGGCGTGCGCGAGCAGCACCGCACCCGAGTCACGCAGGATGTGCTCGCGCTCCTTGGGCCCGGAGTCGGGCGGCAGCGGCACCACGGGCACGCCCGCCAGCAGGCCGCCGACCACGGCGACGACCGTCTCGACGGCGGGCCGGGCGAGCACGGCGAGCGCGGGCGCACCGGCCACCCGGTCGGCGACGGCGGTCGCCGCGCCCAGCAGCTCCTCGCGGGACAGCGCCCGCCCGTCGATCCGCAGCGCGTCCGCCGTGTCCCCGTAGTCGCCCTGAAGTGCGGTCAGCAGTGCCATGCTTCCGTCCTCGCCCTCGTCTCACGCTGTCGCGCCGACTCTACGGGCCGCACCCGGGCCGTCCGTGGGCGGCGGTCACTGGCCGCCGCCTGCCGCCCGCCTGGCTTGTACCGGCCTGGGCCGGCCTGGGGGCGGCAACGCCCGGGGGGGGGGGGCGGCGGGGCCCCCGGGGCCCCCCCCCCCACACCGCGGGCGCGGGGTCACCCGCGAGGGGGGGACCCCGCGCGGGGGGGCGGGGGGAGCCGCG
>NZ_JBHWIR010000141.1:0-8597 GCF_042731835.1 Kitasatospora sp. NPDC059817
TCGACGAACTCCACCACCCCACCGCCGACACCGTCCTGGACCGCATGCGCCGCTTCGACGCCAAGGGCCGCACCAGCTAGAGCATCCCGCCAGCCAGGGCCAGCCAGCCCAGCCGCCGCCCCTACGCGAAACCCAGGACACCCCATGTACCGCACCGCACTGCGCAACGTGCTGGCCCACAAGGGCCGACTCCTCATGACGGCGCTGGCCGTCATGCTCGGCACCGCCTTCGTCGCCGGCACCATGGTCTTCTCCGACACCTTCGGCAAGGCCATGCGGGACAACAACTCCAAGAGCTACTCGGACGTCTCGGTCCAGGTCGTGGACTACTCGGCCGGCTCCCGCGCCGGCGCCAAGCAGAAGAGCGAGAGCGGCAACGCCTCGCTCACCGACGCCACCGTCCAGCAGCTGGCCGCCCTGCCGGGCACCGCCAACGCCCGCGGCGTGGTCAGCGGCTTCACCGGGGTCGCCGACCGGAGCGGCAACCTGATCGGCCAGTTCTGGGCCGCCAAGGGCGCCAACTTCGCCCCGGCCGCGGACGGCAAGGACCCGCGCTACCCGATGGCCGAGGGTCAGGGCCCGAAGAACGGCAAGGAGATCGCCCTCGACCGCAAGACCGCCGACAAGGCCGGCTACAAGATCGGCGACACCGTCCGGATCGCCATCAACGGCCCGGTGGTCGAGGCGAAGCTCACCGGCGTCTTCACCACCGACGACCCGGTGGTGAACAGCGGCGGCACCCTCACCCTGTTCGACCGCGCCACCGCCCAGCAGCTGCTGCTGGAGCCCGGCCACTTCAGCAGCATCGTGCTCACCGCCAAGCCCGGCACCAGCGAGGACGCGCTGCTCGCCCAGGTCCAGCCCAAGGTGCCGTCCGGCCAGCACTTCGACGTCGAGACGGGCGCCAAGCTCAAGGCCGACGAGCAGGCGATGATCACCAAGACCACTGACAGCATGCGCACCATGCTGCTGGTCTTCGCCGGGATATCGCTCTTCGTCGGCATCTTCATCATCGCCAACACCTTCACCATGCTGGTCGCCCAGCGCACCAAGGAACTCGCGCTGCTGCGGGCGATCGGCGCCAGCCGCAAGCAGGTCACCCGCTCGGTGCTGGTCGAGGCCCTGGCGATCGGCACCGTCGCGGCGCTGGCCGGGCTGCTCGCCGGCATCGGGATCGGCGCCGGCATGCAGGCCCTGATGAGCCAGCTGAACGAGAACATGCCGCACGGCACGCTGGTCATCAAGCCGCTCACCATCGCGGTGACCCTGGCCGTCGGCGTCCTGGTGACGGTGCTGTCCGCCCTGCTGCCGGCCGTGCGCGCCTCCCGGATCGCCCCGGTGGCGGCGATGAGCAGCGGCGACCAGCCGACCAGCCAGAAGAGCCTGCTGGTCCGCAACGCGATCGGCTCGGCGCTCACCGCCGGCGGCCTCGCGCTGATCGGCTTCGGCGCCTCCACCGGCAACGACAGCGGCCGCCTGCCGGTCGGCCTCGGCGCCCTGCTCGCCCTGATCGGCGTGTTCGTCCTGCTGCCGCTGCTCTCCCGCCCGGTGGTCGCGCTGATCGGCCCGCTGCTGCGCGGGCTCGGCGGCACCCCGGGCAAGCTCGCCCAGCAGAACGCGGTCCGCAACCCGCGCCGCACCGCGTCCACCGCCGCCGCGCTCACCATCGGCCTGACCCTGGTCAGCGGCCTCACCGTGATCGGTGCCTCGGTCGGCGGCGCGATCGACAAGGCCGTCACCAGCTCGATGAAGTCCGACTACATGGTCTCGGGCGCCAACCACATGAGCCTGTCCGAGCAGGTGCCCGGTGAGATCGCCAAGGCCCCCGGGGTGGCCGCCTCCTCCGCGGTGACGACCGCCAGGTGGGAGCTCGACGGCACCGGCGTGGCGATCACCGGCATGGACGCCGGCTCCTTCGACCAGCTCGCCGAGGTCAAGCTGACCAGCGGCGCCACCGCCGCCCTCGGCCAGGGCAAGGTCCTGGTGGACCAGGAGCTCGCCACGAAGCTCCACGTCACCGCCGGCTCGACGATGGCGGTCTCCTACCCGGACCAGTCCACCGGTCAGCTCACCGTCGGCGGCGTGTACGAGAAGGGTGGCATGCTCGGCTCGGCCCTGCTGGCCAACAGCGAGGTCGCCAAGCACGAGGCGAAGCCCTACATCACCGACGTCCTGGTCAAGGGCAAGGACGGCGCCACCGCCGCGCTCAAGCAGTCCCTCAAGGACGCCACCGGCGCCAACCCGGTGATCGACGTCAAGTCCAAGCAGGACGTCCGCGACGACTTCAGCCAGACCATCACCTTCGCGCTGAACCTGATGTACGGCCTGCTGGCGATGTCCGTGCTGGTCGCGATCCTGGGCGTGATCAACACGCTGGCGATGTCGGTCTTCGAGCGCAAGCGCGAGATCGGGATGCTGCGGGCGATCGGCCTTGACCGCCGGGGCATCAAGCGGATGGTCCGCCTGGAGTCCGTGGTGATCTCGCTGTTCGGCGCCGGCATCGGCCTGCTGCTCGGCTGCTTCATCGCCTGGGCGATCAACGGCACCCTGAAGTCCAGCCTGAGCGGCCTGACCACCGTCCTGCCGTTCGGCCAGCTGGCGCTGTTCCTGGCCCTGGCCGGGGTGGTCGGCCTGGTCGCCGCGATCTGGCCCGCCCGCCGGGCGTCCAAGCTGGACATCCTGGAGAGCATCAAGACCGACTGACCGCCCCTCACGGGCCCGCCCAGCGGGCGGACGACGAGAAAGGGCCCCTGCCGGAGGGTTTCGGCAGGGGCCCTTCTACTTCTGTACTCCGCCCGGTCGCACGGCCGGCTGAGCACCACGGAGGTCGTGGTCCGGCGACACTGCCGGGCGGAGGGCCTCCGACTCATACCCCGGTGCTCCCACACCGGGGTCGCAGTCGCTTACTTGCTGGCGAGTTCCTTCTCGGCGGCCGGCTTGGCGGCCTCCACGGGCTTCGTGGGCGCCGTGACCTCCTGGATCGGCAGGCGCGGCTGCTCCATCTGGGAGAGGCCGACCATCTCGCGCTTCAGGAACATGGCCAGCGTCCAGTCGGTGAAGACCCGGACCTTGCGGTTCATGGTCGGGACCATGGCGCCGTGGTACGCGCGGTGGAACCACCAGGCCAGGCGGCCCTTCAGCTTGACCTTGCCGAAGAGGATCGCGACGCCCTTGTGCAGGCCCAGGCCGGCGACCGCACCGAGGTTCTTGTGCTCGTAGTTCTTCTGCGGGAAGCCCCGCATGCCCGAGATGACGTTGTCACCGAGGACGGCGGCCTGGCGCACGGCGTGCTGCGCGTTCGGCGGGCACCAGGCGCCCTCGCCGGAGGCGAGGTCCGGGACCTGGGCGTTGTCGCCGGCGGACCAGACGTAGTCGAAGCCCTGGACCTGGAGGGTCGGCGCGGTGTCGACGTGGCCGCGCGGGCCCAGCGGCAGGCCGAAGTTGGCCAGCACCGGGTTCGGCTTCACGCCGGCCGTCCACACGATGGTGGAGGCGTCCATCTCCAGGCCGTTCTTCAGCACCACGTGCTGGTCGACGCAGGAGTCCATCGAGGTCTCGATGTAGACCTCGATCTTCCGCTCCTCGAGCTTCTCCTTGGTCCACAGACCGAGGTCCGGGCCCATCTCCGGGAGGATGCGGTTGGCCGCCTCCACCAGGACGAAGCGCATGTCGTCACGGCTGACGGTCTTGTAGATCTTGGCGGCGTCGCGCGCCATGTCCTCGACCTCGGCGATCGTCTCGACACCGGCGAAGCCGCCGCCGATGACGACGAAGGTCAGGGCCTTGCGGCGGACCTCCTCGTCGGCGGTGGACTCGGCCTTGTCGAGCTGGGCCATGACGTGGTTGCGGAGGCTGATGGCCTCCTCCACCGTCTTCATGCCGATGCCGTGCTCCGCCAGACCCGGGATCGGGAAGGTGCGGGAGACCGAGCCGGTCGCGACGACCAGGTACTCGAAGGGCAGCTCGTAGCTGTCGCCGGCCGCGGGCTGGATGGTGGCGACCTTGCGGGCGTGGTCCACACCGGTGACCGCACCGGTGAGCACCTCCGCCTTCTTGAGGGCGCTGCGCAGCGGCGCGACGAGGTTGCGGGGCGCGACGTTGCCGCCGGCCGCCTCGGGGAGGAAGGGCAGGTACGTCATGTACGACCGCGGGTCCACGACCGTGACGGTCGCTTCGCCGTAACGCATCTTCTTGAGGATGCGCATCGCGGCATACAGGCCGACGTAACCACCGCCGACAATGAGGATGCGAGGACGCTCCGTGGTGCTCATATCCGAAAGTATCCAGCACCGTCCGGAGCAGCCTTCGTGAGCCCGGTCACAAGCTTCTGGACACCCCGTGCTACACTGCGCGGCCGCAAATCCGGGCCCAGCGCGTCGGCTCACGGCCTTGGGCGCCCCCTCGTGGGCGCACGCCGGAATACCACCCTGCTGAGCAGCAACGATCCGTACGGCACCCGGGTTCCCGCTCGTGATTTCGATTTTCAAACCTCAACCGAGGCTTGACCTGCGATCCAGGGGTCGTCACGGCGAGCAGACCTTCGGTCCCACATTTCGGACGTAGCGGGCGAGCGGGTGCGACGAATGACTGGATCGCCATGTGAAGAAATTCACGAACTTTCCCGCACCGGTCCGGGCGCGCCCCGGCCCCGGACCCCCGAAAGGGGTGCCGGGGCCGGTCGGGTAAGGCCCGCAGGAGGTCAGGAGGCCATACTCCAGGCGATGCCGTCCAGGATGTCGTGCTCGCTCACGACCACCTCGGCCGCGCCCGTCCGCTCCATGATCTCCAGCAGCTCCAGCGCGCCGGCCGCGATCACGTCCACCCGGCCCGGGTGCATCGACGGGATGGCCGCGCGCTCGGCGTGGGTGGCACCCAGCAGCTCACGGGC
Source organism: Kitasatospora sp. NPDC059817 (assembly GCF_042731835.1). Classification (NCBI taxonomy): domain Bacteria; kingdom Bacillati; phylum Actinomycetota; class Actinomycetes; order Kitasatosporales; family Streptomycetaceae; genus Kitasatospora; species Kitasatospora sp. NPDC059817. The sequence continues at coordinate 4,889 of NZ_JBHWIR010000141.1, forward strand.
GATCCCGGCGACCCGCTCCCGGCCGATCCGCGAGTGGTGGATCGCCGCCGAGTCGTAGGCCGGCAGGTCCTGGGCGATCGCGGACACCGTGGTGACCGTCCCGGCCAGGCCCACCAGGGTGGCCGCGCCGCGCAGCGGGACGACCTCCTCGGCCTTGTCCAGCTCGGCCCGCACGTGCGCCCGGGCCGTCTCGATCTGCTCCGGCGAGGGCAGCTCGGCGCCGCCGAAGTGCCGCTCGGTGAGCCGGACGCAACCGATGTCCACCGAGCGCGCCGCCTGCACGTCCGCACCGCCCAGCACGAACTCGGTCGAACCGCCGCCGAGGTCGAACACCAGGTACGGCGCCGGGAACTGGCCGCCGGTCAGCTCCTTGGTGGCGCCCACGAAGGACAGGTGCGCCTCCTCCTCGCCGCTCACCACCTCGGGCTCGACGCCCAGGATCGCGCGCACGCCCTCGACGTACTCGTCGCTGTTCTCGGCGTCCCGCGAGGCGCTGGTGGCGACGAAGCGGGTGCGCTCCGGGCCGACCCCGAACCCGGCGATGACCTCCCGGTACTCGCGGCAGGCCGCGAAGGTGCGGGCCAGCGCGTCCGGGTGCAGCCGGCCGGTCTGGTCCACGCCCTGGCCCAACCGGTTGATGATCATGCGGCGGTCGAGGTCGGTGATCTCCCCGGTGGCCGGGTCCAGGTCGGCGACCAGCAGCCGGATCGAGTTGGTGCCGCAGTCGATCGCGGCCACCCGGGTCATGCTCACGCGGACTCCCCGGGGTCGGACTCCTCGGCGGCCCGCTTCTTCGCGGCGCGCTCGGCGGCCTTCTGCTGCTTGGCCTCGATCACGGCCTGGTGGTCCTGCTCCTTGGCCCGGTTGCGGGCGACCCGCCCACCGGCGGCCTCGACCTCGGCCGGGGAGACGCAGGGGCCCTTGGCCCACCAGTCCTCCAGCAGGCCGATCGCCTCGTCGCCGAGCGGGTTGACGCCCTCGCCGGCCGCCAGCGAGTGGCCGACCAGCACGTGCAGGCACTTCACCCGGTCCGGCATGCCGCCGGCGCTCGGGAAGCCCTCCAGCACCTCGATGGCGTCGCGCCGGGCGATGTAGTCCTCGTGCGCCTTCTGGTAGGCGGCGGCCAGCTCCGGGTCCTCGGCGAGCCGGGCGGTCTGCTCCTTCATCACGCCGTCCGCCTCCAGGGTGCCGATCAGCGAGGCGGCCTTGGGGCAGGTCAGGTAGTACAGCGTCGGGAACGGCGTGCCGTCCGGCAGTCGGGGGGCCGTCTCCACGACGTCCGGGTTGCCGCAGGGGCAGCGGTGCGCCACGCCGCGCAGGCCGCGCGGCACCCGGCCGAGCTGGGCGGCGATGGCGGCGACGTCGGCGTCGGAGACGGCGGGGTGGTTCTCAGTGGTCATGGGGGGAGGTGTCTCCAGCGGGGGACGGTGGGAGCGGACGGGGGGAGGCGGGGGCGGCGGCGTCGGTGGTGTCGGCGGCGTCGACCGAGTCCCAGATGCTGGCGTACCAGGGCTTGGCGGCCCGCGCCGAGCCGCCGGACGCGCCGTCGGAGGCGGCCGAGCCGGCGGCGGCAGCGGAACCGGTGGCGGACGCCGAGGGCCGGGCGGCGGCCGGACCGGCCGGATCCACCGCGATGTACGGGGTCTCCCCCGGCATCGCGTAGTGCAGCCGGGCGCGGGCCTGCGCCTTGACGTACTCGGGGTCCTGCCAGCGGGCCTTCTCCCGGCGCAGCTGCTCGACCTGCTGGCGGGAGCGGTCGGCCTTCGCCTGCTGGGCGGAGATCTCGGCGCGCTGGGAGATGAACTGCCGCGTCGGGTAGGCGAGGATCGCCACCAGCGAGCAGAGCACCAGGACGAGGACGGTCGCCCGGCTCGTGAAGCGAGGCCGGGCCGCCAAGCCCGGGATCCTCCAGCCTGCCATCTCCCGTTCCCCTCCTGGTCGCGACGGTGCCCCGCCGTCCACCCTACGGGGTGAACGGCGGGGCACCGGTCAGGCGTGCTCACCGGTCGGCGGAGCGACCGTGCTCGCCGCTCCGAGGAGCGGCTGAGCTTGCTGCTCCGCGGAGCGGCTGTGCTTGCTACTCCGCGGAGCGGCTGTGCTTGCTATTCCGCGGAACGGAAACGCGGGAAGGCGCCGCGGCCGGCGTACTCGGCGGCGTCGTCGAGGATCTCCTCGATGCGCAGCAGCTGGTTGTACTTGGCGACGCGCTCGGAGCGGGCCGGGGCGCCGGTCTTGATCTGGCCGCAGTTGGTGGCGACGGCCAGGTCGGCGATGGTGACGTCCTCGGTCTCGCCGGAGCGGTGCGACATCATGCAGCGGTAGCCGTTGCGCTGGGCCAGCTCGACGGCGTCCAGGGTCTCGGTCAGCGAGCCGATCTGGTTCACCTTCACCAGCAGCGCGTTGGCGGTGCCGGTCTCGATGCCCCTGGCCAGGCGGGCCGGGTTGGTGACGAACAGGTCGTCGCCGACCAGCTGGACCTTGTCGCCCAGCTTGACGGTCATGGCCTTCCAGCCGTCCCAGTCCGACTCGTCCAGCGGGTCCTCGATGGAGACCAGCGGGTAGGCGTCGACCAGCTCGGCGTAGTACTCGATGAGCTCGGCGGCGGAGATGGCCTTGCCCTCGAACTGGTAGGCGCCGTCCTCGTAGAACTCGGACGCGGCGACGTCCAGGGCGAGCGCGATGTCGCGGCCGGGCACGTAGCCGGCCTTCTGGATGGCCTCGGTGATGAGGTCCAGGGCCTCGCGGTTGCTGTCCAGGTTCGGCGCGAAGCCGCCCTCGTCGCCGAGGCCGGTGGACAGGCCGCGCTCCTTCAGCACGCCCTTGAGGGTGTGGTAGACCTCGACGCCCCAGCGGACGGCCTCGGAGAAGGACTCCGCGCCGATCGGGGCGATCATGAACTCCTGGATGTCGACGTTGGAGTCCGCGTGCGAACCGCCGTTGAGGATGTTCATCATCGGAACGGGCAGCACGTGCGCGTTCGGGCCGCCCAGGTAGCGGAACAGCGGCAGGTCGCTGGCCTCGGAGGCGGCGTGCGCCACGGCCAGCGAGACGCCCAGGATCGCGTTGGCGCCGAGCGAGGACTTGTCCGGGGTGGCGTCCAGGTCGAGCATGGCCTGGTCGATCAGGCGCTGCTCGGTGGCGTCGTAGCCGACGAGCTCCGGGCCGATCTGCTCGATGACGGCCAGGACGGCCTTCTCCACGCCCTTGCCGAAGTAGCGGTTCTTGTCACCGTCGCGCAGCTCCAGCGCCTCGAAGGCGCCGGTGGAGGCACCCGACGGGACAGCGGCACGACCGGTGCTGCCGTCGTCGAGGCCGACCTCGACCTCGACCGTGGGGTTGCCACGCGAGTCGAGAATCTCACGGGCTACGACGACATCGATGGACGGCACGAGGCATCTCCTTGCGGAAGCAGGGTCCGGCTGACGTTGGGTGCTGCCGGCGGGACGATTGCGGAGTCGTTACGACCAGAGCCTAACCGCCCCGGCCCCCGGGGCCGCGCTGGCCTCGGTCCCGTCTCAGCGTGTGGCCCCGCTACCCACCAGTAGTTCACCTGCTTGCCCGATCGAAGCGGGCGAATACGGGGGAATGCGGGCGAAGGGGGGCGGGTGCCGGCCCCCATGGCCCCCACGGCGGCGGGCGCGCAAGGGCCCGGGCGCGGCCCCCCCGGGGAGCCCCAGGGCGGGCCGGGACAGCGTTGGGGTGGCCCCCC
>NZ_JBHWIR010000141.1:8607-20061 GCF_042731835.1 Kitasatospora sp. NPDC059817
CTCGCTCTCCCCCTCCCAGTGCCGTCGGTTGGTGGACGGGTGGCGGTGTGTGTGGTGCCCCACCCCCCCCCACCCCCCCCGCAGGGCGCGGGCCGCTCAGGGCCCGGGCCGCTCAGCCGAGGTGCAGCACCTGGCCGGGCATGATCAGGTTGGGGTTGCCGCCGACGGTGCCGCGGTTGCCGTCGTACACCGACTGCCAGCCGCCGGACACGCCCTGGGCGGCGGCGATCGTCGACAGCGTGTCGCCGGCCCGGACGGTGTAGTCGTGACCGCCCTGCGCGGCGGCGGGCTGCGCGGCCGGGGCGGACTGTGCGGGCTGCGCGGCGCGGGGCGCGTACTGCGGCTGGGCGGCGGGCTGGCCCGCGTACTGCTGGTAGACGCTCTGGTGGCTGGTCCAGTACCAGGCGCCGTTGTTCTGGTACCAGTACACCTTCGCGTCGGCGTCCCAGCCGGCCTTGCCGGAGAAGCCCTGGGTCTGCGGCTGCGTCTGCTGCGGGGCCTGCTGGACGGGCTGCTGGGCGGCCGGCTTCGGGGCGGCCTGCTGGACCGGCTGCTGGGCGGGCTTCGGGGTCTGCGCCTGCTGGGTCGGCTTGGCGGCGGGCTGCTTGGCGGGCTTGGCGTCCGTGGAGGTGTCCACGGAGGCCGGGGCGCCGCCCTTGCTCAGACCGGCCTTCTGGGAGCAGACGGGCCAGGCGCCCGGGCCCTGCGAGGCCAGCACCTTATCGGCGACCGAGATCTGCTGTGCCTTGCTGGCCTGGTTGGCCTGCGGGGCGTAGGAGGTGCCGCCGTACGCCTTCCAGGTGCTGGGCGTGAACTGCAGGCCGCCGGAGAAGCCGTTGCCGGTGTTGATGCTCCAGTTGCCGCCGCTCTCGCACTGGGCGACGGCGTCCCAGGTGGAGGCCGGGGCGGCGGAGGCGCCGGTGGCGGTGAGGAGCGGCATCGCGAGTCCGACGCCGGCCACACCGGCGACGGCGATGGCCTTCTCGGTCTGGGTGCGACGACGGTGGCGGCCAGTTCCAACGAACAGCATGACGAGGTCCCTCTCCGCACGCCTGCGAGGTGAGCTGTCGGGTTCGGACCGGGAGGTGGCCCGGCCGCCGAAAGCGGAAACGATTCCGCTCGGGCGGCTTCACCCCAAGCCGTTGGGGAACGGCAACAAACCTGGTTCCCCCGCCCCTGCCCAGGGTCTGGTCGGTTTCCCGTGACGCGGCGGGCAGGATTCGGCGTTCCGCGCACGAGGTCCGCAGCTGCGAACTCCAGGGAGAGTAGACAGATCATCAGACCAATAACAAGCTCATATCACCGATATCACACACAAATTACGGCGCGTGGTCAATCGCCTACCAACGGCGGCGGTATGTCCGGATTAATGCGGGTTCAGACCTGGCTCCACGACGAGCTGGAGACGTGCCGTCAGCGTGTCGGAGCGTCGGCCGGCGTGACCGGCGCGTACGGAGAGCGGGCCTCCGGAGTGAATTCGACCGGGAGTTCCCGCAGGCCACGCATGATCAGGCCGCCCCGCCAGCGCAGGTTCTCCGGGTTTTCCGCGAGCCGCAGGTCCGGCAGCCGGGAAAGCAGCGTGGTCAGTGCGCTCCGCCCCTCCAGGCGGGCCAGCGGAGCGCCGATGCAGTAGTGGATCCCGTGGCCGAAACCCAGGTGCGGATTGTCCGTGCGGGCCAGGTCCAGGGTGTTCTCGTCCGCGAACCTGGCCGGATCGCGATCCGCCGCGGCCAGCACCACCAGCACCGGATCGCCCACCGGGATGTCCACCCCGCCGATCGACAGCGGCCGCGTCGCGAAGCGCCACGTCGCCATCTCCACCGGCCCGTCGTAGCGCAGGAGTTCCTCGATCCCGGTGTCCAGCAGCGCCGTCTCGCCGCGCACCACCGACTCCTGCAGCAGCCTGCGCTGCTCCGGGTTGCGCAGCAGCGCGTACGTGCCGTTGCCGATCAGGTTGACGGTCGTCTCGAACCCCGCGAACAGGAGGATGAACGCCATCGCGGCGGCCTCGTTCTCGTTCAGGTGCTCGCCGTGGTCGCTCGCCCGGATCAGGCCCGAGATCAGGTCCTCGCCCGGATCCGCCCGCTTGCGGTGGATCAGCTCCAGCAGGTACGCCCGCATCCGCTTCACCGCCCGCCCCACGCCGCCGCGTTGGCCGCCGCCGTGCCGGATCATCATCCCGGCCCAGTCCCGGAAGTCGTCCTGGTCCTCGGCCGGCACGCCCAGCAGGTCGCAGATCGCGTAGATGGGGAGCGGGAACGCGAACTCGTGGATCAGGTCCGCCGAACCGCGCTGCGCGAAGCCGTCGATCAGCCGGTCCGTGAGCTGCTGCACCCGCGGCTCGAACTCCGCCACCCGGCGCGGCGTGAACGCCTTCGACACCAGCCGGCGCAGCCGGGTGTGGTCCGGCGGGTCGATGTTCAGCAGATGCGTCATCAAGTCCGCCTGGCGCTCCCCCGGAATTCCCACCCGCCCGGTGCGGTGCGCCTGCTCGCTGTGGTGCGCCGGGTTCTTCGACAGCCTGCTGTCCGCCAGCGCCTGCCGCGCGTCCGCGTAGCGGGTCACCAACCAGGCCTCCACCCCGCTCGGCAGCGTCGTGCGGTGCACCGGGGCGTGCTCGCGCAACCAGGCGTATGCGGGGTACGGATCGGTGGCGAACTCCCAGGTGAAGAGCTGCGGGGCGGCGGGGTCGGGCTGCACTGGCATGCGTCGACCGTATCCGGTGGGTCGGGGCCGCACCGCCTCCGGCGACCCCGACCGGCGGGGCCGGATCGTCGACACCCGGCGGACGGCCCGCCAACGCTCCGTGGACGCCTCGTGGACGGTCCGTGGACAGCTCTTGGACAGCTCTTGGCCGGGCGGCGGGCGTGACCCTGGTCACCTGAGGGGTAATCCCTGTTGCGGAGGGTCAGGACCTGCCTACGATCCTCCGCAGAAATCGTGGGCGCCGGTGCGGTGTCGCCCACAGGGAGGAGCAGACCATGCGGGTCAGCGGGTCAGTCGTCGTCATCGCGGTACTCGACGGCGGATCGGGAGCCGAGCTCGCCCGCCGGTTCGCCGCCGCCGGAGCCGCCGGAGTGCTGATCGCCGACCAGCGGGCCGGCGTCGCCGAGGACCTCGCCACCGAACTCGACCGGCCGGGCTGCCCCGTCGTCGGCGTCGGCGGCGACATCCGCCGCCCCAGCGACATCGCCGCCCTCGTCGACACCGCCGAGAAGCACCTCGGCCCCATCGACCTGTTCTGCGTCGCCGGCCCCGACGGCGAGCGGATCGTCTCCCTCGCCGAACTGCCCGCCCGCCTCGACCTCGAACGCCTCGCCGAACTCCTCGCCCTCGTCGGCGAGGCCATCGGCGAAGTCGTCCCCCGGCAGCGGCGGCCGATCGAGAACACCGCCACCGCCGCCTGAGGCCCCGCCCGGGCCCGCTACTCGCCGACCGGCTTGAGGCCCTCGGCCGCGCGCACCGCGTCCCGGTAACCGCGCGCGGCCGAGCGCAGCGCCGCGTCCACGTCCACCCCGGCGTCGTGCGCCCGCTGGGCCACCGCCAGCAGCAGCCGGCCCGCCGACTGCGCCGTCAGCTCCGCCGGCAGCGCGTACGGCTCGTCCGGCACGCCCGCGAAGCCCGCCCGGCGCACCCGAGACACCAGCTTCGCCGCGTACGCCAGCGACGGCAGCCCGGCCGGCACGCCGTCCAGCACCGACTCCCGGTCCGCCTTCTCGGCCGCCTTCAGCTGCTCCCAGTTCGCCTCCACCTCGGCGGCGCCCTCCGCCTCGACGTCCCCGAACACGTGCGGGTGCCGGTACATCAGCTTCTCGACGATGTCACCGGCCACGTCGTCGATCGAGAACGCCTCCTCCGGGTGCTCCTCGGCGATCCGGGAGTGGAAGAACACCTGGAGCAGCACGTCGCCCAACTCCTCGCGCAGCGTCTCCCGGTCCCCCTCCTCGATCGCCTCGACCAGCTCGTACGCCTCCTCGACCAGGTACTTCACCAGGCTCTCGTGCGTCTGCTCGGCGTCCCACGGGCAACCGCCCGGCGAGCGCAGCCGGTCCATCACCGACACCAGGTCCAGCAGCCGCGCCCCCGGCAGGTCGTACGACCCCGGCAGCACCTCGATCTCCGGCACCTCACCGGCGTGCTCCACCGCCAGCCGCGCCAGCGCGTCCGTCAGCCCCGGATCCCCGTCCGGGCTGCCCAGCCACACCGTCGGCCCGGCCCCGCCCGGCTGCCCGGTCAGCAGCCGCGCCAGTGCCGGCGCCGACCCCGCCGCCACGACCTCGACCTCCACCCCGGCCTGCCGCACCGCCGCCACCTGCGGATGCCCCGCGTCCGCCGCCAGCACCCGTTCTGCCGACCGCAGTGCCTCCCACGCCGGCCACGCCAGCAATCCGGGGGCCACCCGGTGGGTGGTCGTCAGCAGGATCAGCTTCGCGTCCGGAACATTCGTCGTCACACCCCGAACCTACCCGCCGCCCGCCCGGGGCGGGGACGAGGCGGGAACGGGGCGGACGGTGGGGCGGGCGGGGGCTACTTCTTCGACCCCGCCAGGTCGTCGAACATCGCCGACAGGAACTCGCTGCACCAGCCCAGCAGCTCCCGCCCGACCAGCGGCTTGCCGCCGATCCGCCCGGTGCTCGGCCGCGGCACCAGCAGCTGCTGGGCGGCCGCCTTGACCTGGCTGCGCGGGTAGAGCCGGTTCAGCCGCAGCTGCTGGGACTCCCGCAGCTCCACCGGCCCGAACCGGACGTTGGCCCCCTGGAGGGTGATGTCCGCGATGCCGCACCGCCGGGCGTACAGCCGCAGCGCCGCGACCAGCAGCAGGTTCTCCACCGGCTCGGGCAGCTTGCCGTAGCGGTCGACGAGCTCGTCCCGGACCTGCTGGATGTCCGCCTCCGAGTTGACCGCCGCGATCGAGCGGTACGCCTGCAGCCGCAGCCGCTCGCCGGGCGCGTAGTCGTGCGGCACGTGCGCGTCGACCGGCAGCTCGATCTTCACCTCCAGCGGCTCCTCCTCCGGCTCGCCGCCGTTCGCCAGCGACTCGCGGAACTCGGCCACCGCCTCGCCGACCATCCGCATGTAGAGGTCGAAGCCGACGCCCGCGATGTGCCCGGACTGCTCGCCGCCGAGCAGGTTGCCGGCGCCGCGGATCTCCAGGTCCTTCATCGCCACGTACATGCCGGCGCCCATCTCGGTGTGCTGGGCGATGGTGGCCAGGCGCTCGTGCGCGGTCTCGGTGAGCGGCTTCTCCGGCGGGTACAGCATGTACGCGTAGCCGCGCTCGCGGCCCCGGCCGACCCGGCCGCGCAGCTGGTGCAGCTGGGAGAGGCCGAAGGTGTCCCCGCGCTCGACGATCAGGGTGTTGGCGTTGGAGATGTCGATGCCGGACTCCACGATCGTGGTCGACACCAGGACGTCGAACTCCTTCTCCCAGAAGTCGACGACGACCTTCTCCAGCTGGTTCTCCCCCATCTGCCCGTGCGCGGTGGCGATCCGCGCCTCGGGGACGAGGTCCTTGAGCCGGGCGGCCGCCTTGTCGATCGACTCCACCCGGTTGTGGATGTAGAACACCTGGCCCTCGCGCAGGAGTTCGCGACGGATCGCGGCCGAGATCTGCTTCTCGTCGTAGGGGCCGACGAAGGTCAGCACCGGGTGCCGCTCCTCCGGCGGGGTGGTGATGGTGGACATCTCGCGGATGCCGGTGACGGCCATCTCCAGGGTGCGCGGGATCGGCGTCGCGGACATGGTGAGCACGTCGACGTTGGCGCGCAGCTTCTTCAGCTGCTCCTTGTGCTCGACGCCGAAGCGCTGCTCCTCGTCGACGATGACCAGTCCGAGGTCCTTGAACCTGGTCTCGGAGGAGAACAGCCGGTGGGTACCGATGACGACGTCCACCGAGCCCTCGAACAGGCCCTCCAGCACGGCCTTGGCCTCGCTGTCACTCTGGAACCGGGAGAGCGCCTTCACCGACACCGGGAAGTTGGCGTACCGCTCGGCGAAGGTGGAGAAGTGCTGCTGCACCAGCAGCGTGGTCGGCACCAGCACCGCCACCTGCTTGCCGTCCTGCACCGCCTTGAACGCGGCGCGCACCGCGATCTCGGTCTTGCCGTAGCCGACGTCGCCGCAGATCAGCCGGTCCATCGGGACGGACTTCTCCATGTCGGACTTGACCTCGGCGATGGTGGTCAGCTGGTCCGGCGTCTCCGCGTACGGGAAGGCGTCCTCCAGCTCGCGCTGCCAGGGGGTGTCCGGGCCGAAGGTGTGGCCGGGGGCGGCCATCCGGGCCGAGTACAGCTTGATCAGGTCGGCGGCGATCTCCTTGACCGCCTTCTTGGCCCGCTGCTTGGTCTTCGCCCAGTCCGCGCCGCCGAGCCGGTGCAGCGTCGGGGCCTCGCCGCCGACGTACTTGGTGACCTGGTCGAGCTGGTCGGTCGGCACGAACAGCCGGTCGCCGGGGTGGCCGCGCTTGGCCGGGGCGTACTCCAGCACCAGGTACTCGCGGGTGGCGCCCTGGACGGTGCGCTGCACCATCTCGACGTACCGGCCGACGCCGTGCGCCTCGTGGACGACGTAGTCGCCGGCGGCCAGGGCCAGCGGGTCGATCGCGTTGCGGCGCCGGGACGGCATCCGGCGCATGTCCTTGGTGGAGGACTTCTGGCCGGACAGGTCGGTCTCGGTGATGACCGTGAGTTTCAGGGCCTCGTCGACGAAGCCGTGCTCGATCGAGCCGCAGGAGACGTAGACGACGTCCCGGGTGGGCGCCTCGGCGAGGTCGGCGACCAGCCGGGCCGGGATGCCCTCGTTGCCGAGCACCTCGGCGAGCCGGGAGGCGGGCCCGTGGCCCTCCGTCACCATCACGACCCGCCAGTCGGCGGCCAGCCGCTCCTTGGCGTCGGCGATCGCCCGGGCGGTGTCGCCCCGGTAGGCCTCGACGGCGTGCATGCCGAGGGTGAGCGTGTTGGCGTCGCCGTGCCAGTCAGCGGCTCCGCCGCGGGCAAGGACCTCGTCCACGGTGGACTCGCTGGTCGCGAACGGGCTGACCGACCACCAGGGCAGGCCGATCTCGGCGGCGTGCTCGCGCACCTCGGCGAGCGAGCGCAGCGAGGCGGCGGAGACGTCGATGGTCTCCAGGTCGATCGGCCGGTCCCCGCCGGCCGCGGCCGCCACCCAGGAGGCGTGCAGGAACTCCTGGCTGGTCGCCACCAGGTCGGCGGCCCGGGTGCGGACCCGCTCGGGGTCGCAGACCACGGCGACCGAGCCGAGCGGCAGCACGTCCATCAGCAGTTCCATGTCGTCCACCAGGACGGGCGCCAGCGACTCCATGCCCTCGACCGCGATGCCCTCGGCGATCTTGTCCAGGATCTCGGCCAGCCCGGGGTGCGCGGCGGCCAGCTCGGCGGCCCGCGCCCGCACCTCGTCGGTGAGCAGCAGCTCACGGCAGGGCGGCGCCCACAGGCCGTGCTGGGCGATCTCCAGCGAGCGCTGGTCGGCGACCTTGAAGTAGCGGATCTCCTCGACGTCGTCGCCCCAGAACTCCACCCGCAGCGGGTGCTCCTCGGTCGGCGGGAAGACGTCCAGGATGCCGCCGCGGACGGCGAACTCGCCGCGCTTCTCGACCAGTTCGACGCGCGCGTAGGCGGCGGCGGAGAGCCGCCGGGCGACCTCCTCCAGGTCGTGCGACTCGCCGCGCTGGACGGCCACCGGCTCCAGCTCGGCCAGCCCCTTGACCTGCGGCTGGAGCACCGAGCGGACCGGCGCGACGACCACCTGCACCGGGCCGGCCGCCGGGTCGTCCGCCCGCGGGTGCACGATCCGGCGCAGCACGGCCAGCCGGCGCCCGACGGTGTCCGAGCGGGGCGACAGCCGCTCGTGCGGCAGGGTCTCCCAGGCCGGGTACTCGGCGACCGCGTCCGGCGGCAGCAGCGAGCGCAGCGAGGCGGCGAGGTCCTCGGCCTCCCGGCCGGTCGCGGTGACGGCGAGCACCGGACGGCCCCGCTCGCCGGCGGCCTGGCCGGCCAGCGCGCGGGCGAGCGCGGCGATGGCGAACGGCCGGGCGGCGGGCGGTCCGACCAGGTCCAGGTGGCGGCGGCCGCCGGCCGCGGCTCCGGTGGCGGTCGCCGCCTCGATGGCCTCGGCGAGCGCCGAGTCCCGCGCGACGACATCGAGCAGTCCGGTCAGACTCATCAGGGTCTCTTCTTCGTCCCGTGGCTGGTGCTGCCTCCGGGCGGCAGAGGCCTGCCGGGGCAACGCGAACGGCCCGGCACGCCGAGCGGCCGGGGGTATCCAGCCTACGCCGCGGCACGGACGCACACGCGGCGTACGGCCCGGCGGGGCCGGGCGGGAACGAACCACCGTCCGGGGCGACGAACGGCCCCGGACGGAGCCCGTGACCGGACCGCGACCGGACCGCGGACGAACCACTGGACGGAACACCGGACCGGCCGGTGGACGAACCGTCCGGCCCCTGGTCAGATTCGGCTCCGCGATCTGCCACGAACTGGACATACTCCTGTCACTGCCTGTCCATGGAGATCGCGCACCATGGTGAATGTGCCCGCCGCCACCAGGCGTGCGGCGACTACCGGCGCGACAGGTCGACGCCGTACCGCTCCTCTTCGATTCGCCGCCCCGGCCGGCTACCGGCACCGGCCGATCGACCGCAACGCGAAGGCCCTGACCGCCCCAGCGGGAGCGGTCAGGGCCCAGGACGCGAAGCTCACCCGGCTGATCGCGGGCGAGCCGCCGGTGCGGCGGTCAGCGACGCCGGTAGCTCACCGTGTTCGGGGTGGCGTAGCCGGCACCGTCGTCCACGATGACGATCTTCGGGATGATCCGGGTCTCGTCCTGCGGCTCCTTCTCGGCGCCTTCGCCGTCGCCGTCGGCCTCCCCCGACCGGGGCGGTCCGACCGGCTTCGGCGGCGCCGCGGCCGGCACGACCGGACCGGTCGCCACCGCCCCGGCGGGCGCGCTGGAACCGCTCGCGGCCCCGGCGACGGAGGCCCCGCCCACGACCGGCATCCGCAGCCCGGCCGCCGGCTTCTCCCGCGCGGCTGGCGCGGCCGGCGCGGTCGGCGCGACGGCCTTCCGCAGGTCGGCCACCTCGATCTCGCCGGTGTCCGCCTCCGAGTCCACCGGCGCCGCGTCCACCGGCCCCGCGTCAGCGACCGCGTCCGCGACCCGCCGGGCGTCCGCCGGCCCGGCGACCGCCGCCGCCAGCCGCTCCGGCTCGATGGCGCCGACCGCCGCGCCGGTGAGCGAGGCCAGCGTGGCCTTGATGTGGTCCAGGTGCTTCTGCACGGTCTCCAGACGGCCGTCGAACTCGCCCTGCTCGCGTTCGCTCGCCGCGTTGATCCGCTCGGCCTCCCGGCGGGCCTGCTCGATCAGCTGGTCGGCCTTGGCCTGGGCGTCGGTCTCCAGCTGCTTGATCCGGCCGAGCACGGTCTCCCGGTGCTGCTCGGCCTCCTTGACCCGGCGCTCGGCGGTCGCGGAGACCTGGGCGTCCTCGGCGTCGGCCTTGGTCTGGGCCTGGGCGAAGGTCTCGTCGGCCTTGCGGCGCAGCTCGGCGAGCGTGGCCTCGGCCTGCTCGCCGGCCTCGGCGGCGGCCACCCGCACCTTGGCGGCGTAGGAGGTGGCGGCGTCCCGGTCGCTGCGGCTCTCCCGGTCGGCCTCGGCCCGGATGCCCTCGGCCTCGGCGCGGGTGCGCTCGTCGGTGCGCCGGGCGGCCTGGTCGGCCTCGGAGCGGGTGGTGGCGGCGTACTCCTTGGCGGCGTGGCCGAGGGCCTGGCCGGCCTCGTAGACCTCGTCCCGGAGGTCCTCGGAGAAGCGCTCGGCCTTCTCCCGGACGGCGCGCGCCTCGTTCTGGGCCATCACCGCCAATCCGGCGGCCTGCTCGCTGAGCACCTCGTAGTCGGGCTCCGGAGCGTCCTCGGCGGCCCGGCGGATGTCGGCCAGTCGGGCCTCCATCTGCCGGAGCCCGGAGCCGAGGACGCTCAGCCGCTCCCACGCCTCGTCGCGCTGCGCGGTGAGGGCGGTGAGGGCTCGGTCGACCTGCTCGGGCGCGTAACCGCGCCGGGCAGAGGTGAAGCCGTACTCGGGGACGGCGTCGCTCATGGGCTCTTCCCCTCATGTCGCGGGCTGCGGAGCCCATGATCGGACGGAACGGACGGATCCGGAACCGGTTCGGCGGCCGGGGCCGAAATCGGACGCCTGGCGGACCGGAATACGTCGAGGACTGGACGAATAGACCCATCCTCTTGACCTATTTTGCGCAGATCTGGGCGAAACCCCAACGAGGCACAGCCACGACGGCATGCCGGAGGGGTCGTTCCAAACACCGGAACGACCCCTCCCCACCTGCGAGGATCCTCGACAACCCGCTACAGCAGGCCGTCCCAGAACTGCTCCAGCAGCACGGCCCACCACGTGTCCGCGGTCTGCAGGGCCGCCGGGTCGATCGCGGCGAGCTGCGCCTGGAAGTCGGTCGTCCAGCGACCGGCCTGGTCCGGGGTCAGCCCGTACCGCAGCCGCCACATCCGGCCCAGCAGGGCCATCGCGCGGACGAACTCCGGTACACCTGTGTTGACGAACCGGGGAGGCTGGCCGGTTCCGTCGACGTCCACGGCGACCACGTTCGCGGTGCCGTACTGGACGCAGAGCTGGCGGCCGTAGTCGTTGCCGAGCACCAGGTAGCCGCCGAAGTCCGGGGCCGCGGGCAGACCGCGCTCGGCGGCCAGCTCGGCGAGCGTCGGGATCGGCCGGCCCTCCTGCGCCTGCGCCCAGAAGAACGGGCCGAAGTCGCGCGGCAGCCCCGCCCACACCAGGGACTGCGACACCGGCTCGGGCACGCCCTGGCGGGAGACCGCGCGCTGCTCGTAGCGGAACACGTTCTGACCGAAGGCCGCCCCGAGCTCCTGGGCGAGCTGCTGCGGCGGGAGCGGCGGCAGCGGCTGGACCGTCCCCGGCGCGGGCAGCGGCACCCGGGACGGGCGGACCCGCTGGGCCCCGGAGGCCAGCTGGTGCAGCTCGTCCAGGTGGTCGAGCAGCTCGGCCATGCCGGCCTGCCGGGACGCGTGGTCGCGGCCGTAGGCGGCGGTGTGGGTGAGCCGGACGTTCGGCCAGGACGCGGCGATCATGCGGTTGCAGTAGCCGCCCGGCAGGTCGCACGACTCCAGCTCGGTGTAGAGCTCCAGCACCTGCTCCGGCGGCACGTTCAGCCGACGCAGGTCCTGGAGGATCTTCCACTCCGGGTGCGGGGTGCCGGGCTCGCTGCGGTGCAGCAGCTTCTGCTCGGAGCCGTCCGGGCCCCGGTAGCTGAGCGCGGCGAAGTAGCCGGGGCCGACCGTCGGCACCCCCGGCGGGACGGCAGCGCCCTGCGGCACGCCGGGCACCGGCGCCGACGGGACGGCCGGGGCCGCGCCGCCCGCGTTCGGGTAGCCGTACCCGGCCGCGGGCTGTCTG
>NZ_JBHWIR010000142.1:0-20055 GCF_042731835.1 Kitasatospora sp. NPDC059817
GGAGGGAGCGATCCTCCGGCGGCACCGCCGAGCGGATCAGTGGAAGCCGGTGGTGCAGGCGCCGCAGGTGCTGCCGCAGCCGTCGTCGGTGAGCACCTCCAGGCTGGCCGAGTCGGCGGCCTCGACGGTGCGGACGTCGAGGTCGAACTCGCTGCCGACGGCCTCGGGCATGGTGGCCTTGGACTCGGCCGTGATCTTCTGAGCCATGTGGCTCCTCCTTGAGGGTCTCCCTTGCGGGACCTGGAGCCGGGGCGCGGGGTGCGCCCCGCGTCACCAGGAGATGGTGGGGCGGTAGTGCCGCGTGTCGGTGTTCGATTGCTCTGCAGCGAGGGGCTGGTTGCCCAGGCCGGCGGGGCGCGCCGCGGACCACGGCGCGGGGAAGCCGGGGCCGAGGCCCAGCGCGGGGTGCGGTTCGCCCAGCGCGCGCAGTATCAGCCGCTCGCCCGAGAAGGCGGTGCGGCCGTGCAGCAGACGGTGGTTGTCCAGCACGACGCCCTGCCCGGGGGCGAGGCGCAACCGGCGGGTGTTCCGGTCGATGGCCTGGCGCAGGGCGGGCAGGTGCGCCTCGGCGTCGGGTGAGAAACGGGCGAGGGCGTCCTGCCGCAGCCGCAACCGCCAGCGGCCGCCCGGAAGCTGCTGAAGTACCGGCGCGAAGAGGCCGCTCGATCCGCCGAAGTAGGCAGCCCGCTCCGCGGAGAGCACCTCGATGACGGCCGGGTGGCCCGCAGCCAGTTCAGCCAGGACGGCCTGGCCGTCGACCAGCAGGCTCTCGCCGCCCGCGTTGCCGGCCCGCGCGCACGCCAGCAGGAGCAGTCGGGGCGGGGACGGGTGCTGCGCGCACTCGGTGTGCAGGGCCAGTGCTCCGCGGCCCAGCCCGGCGAAGCCCGGCCGTCTGTCGTGGCGGCCGGTGTCGCGGATGACGGTCAGCGAGTCCGGGTCGGCGTCCCGGTGCTTCCACAGCGAGGACATCAGTCGACCGGCCGCGAGGAGCACGTCGTCGCGCCCGCCCAGCCTGGCGAGCCGCAGCATCCCGTGCTTGCGCAGCACTGCTCCCGCCTGCTCGCGCGCTGCTCCGTCCAGCATGCGTGCGGTGAACTCCTCGCCGTTGGTGCCGTTGCTGTTGGAAGACGGCATGGTGGATCCCCCTCATGGGACCGAGTGGGTGGGAGGCGACACACTCTCCACGCCCCACCGCCCCGATGGAAAGTGACAGATTGTCAAAGCGCGATCACCGGGCAGAAGGGCATCACGCCATCGTGCAACTGCTACCGTCGACGGGCCCGTGACCGCCTGCGCGCCCCGGAAGAAGCGATGACCGGACAGACCGAACAGCCTTACGTGCCAACGACCTTCCCGATCTCCATCAAGGGCGTCGTGCTCGATCCGCAGGAACGGGTGCTGCTGCTGAAGAACGAGCGCCAGGAGTGGGAGCTGCCCGGCGGGAAGCTGGAGCGGACGGAGACACCCGAACAGCGGGTGGTCACCGAGATCCACGAGGAGAGCGGCTGGACGGCGACCGTCGGCCCGCTGCTCGACGTGTGGATGTACGAGCCGATCCCCGGCCGCAAGGTCTTCATCGTCACCTACGGCTGCACTGCCACCGACGCGCACAAGGCCCCGGTGGTCAGCCACGAGCACAAGGAAGCCGGCCTCTTCCACTGCGAGGAGGTGCCCGGCCTGGTCATGCCGCAGGGCTACAAGAACTCCATCGCCCGCTGGTACGAACTGCACGACCGGGCCTGACCCGTGGCCGGGATCGACCCCTACGGCGGAATCCGGTGGCACTGGACCACGCCCAGAGCCCAGGACATCCTGCGCCGTCGCGCCCTGCCCGAGATCCTCCAGCTCTACCGCGAACTCCACGCCCTGCCGCAACAGGAACTCGCGGACCTCCTCGGCTACTCCACCAGCTACGTCTCCCGCATCGAGACGGGCTCGCGCACCATCACCGACATCGGCGCCCTTCGGCACATCGCCGAACGCCTCGGCCTCCCACCGCACTGCCTGGGCATCACCGACGACACCGACGCAGACCACCAACTCGTGATCCAGCTCGCCGACTCCGTGCTGCGCCTGGCCGAGATCGCCCGCCAGTCCGGCCAGGCCACTGTCGCCGTCGCCGAGCTGTGGCCGCTGGTCGCCCGCCTGGAGGCCCGAACCGCGGACGGCGATGCCGACCTCGACACCGTGCGCCTGCTCGCCCGGGCCCGCGTCGGCCTCGGCGTCGCGCTCGGCCACGTGCTCCCTGAGGAGCGCTTGGCCACCGCCGCGCGCTGGACCGGCAAGGGACTTAGCGTCGCCCGGAGGGTGGGCAATCCGGCGCTGCACGCCCACGCACTGCGTCACCACGGCAACGAACTGCGCAAGGCCGGCCTGCACCTGCGAGCGCTGGACCGGCTCGGCCAGGCACGCGACTTCGCCCGCACCGCCACCGAACGCGCAGAGGCCGTCGTCCTGCTCGCTCGCGCCGCCGGAGCCGCTGGGAACGCCGCCGTCTTCGACGCCGCGATCGACGACGGCTTTCGGCTTCTGCACGAAGTGGCACCCACTGCCCTGTTCTCCGAGTTCACCCTCCACGAGGTCCGGCTTCGGGGCCTCATGGGCACCGGCCGGGTTGCCGAAGCGGTCCGGCAGCTCGACGGAGCACCGGCCGCCGGCCTCGGAGCGACCCCCCAATGGCGGATCATCGCGGCGATCACCGCTGGCGAGGTGCTGCTGCGGAAAGGAGACCCGACCGGCGCGGCGCAACAGCTCAGCGCGGCGGTCGGCGAGGCGACCCTTCACCGCTTGCCGCACCAGCTCCAGCGCGTCGTCCGGGCCAGCCGCCGTCTGCCCGAGGTGAGGGAACAGGCGGACGGCGCCCTGGAACGGCTGCGAGCCGAGATAGCGGCCTGATCTCCAGCCCGACGACGGGACAACGATCAACACGACGGAGCACATCCCTTGAGTGGTAGGCGGACGCGTGGACTGCGAGTCCGGTGAGCGGTGGTCACTGTCCCTTCCTCGGTGTCGGGCTCACGGCGCCGGACCCATCGGCGCCATGACGGGGGACGGGCTTCGTCGGAGGCAGGGTGACGATGCCGGTGAGGAGGGCGACGGCGGCGGCATGGGCGCGGCTGCGACGCGGCGAGAGCGCACGCACGACCCTGGCCTCGATGGTGCGGGCCTCGTGCAGGCTCAGCCCGACGCCGTTCGCCCCGGCCTCGCTCATCGTCCCGGTGCAGATCAGCGTGATCACGGCTCGCCCCACCTGATCCAGCTCGGGCACGCGGTCGGGCAGCCCGGTTCGCAGCCGCTCGGTGTCGATCAGCTTCGTCGTGATCAGGCGGACGGCCAGGTGTGCGTCGTCCACGGCGCCGGCACGTCGGCGCAGGTCGGCCAGACGATGTCGGACCAGGTACTCCCCGGCATGGACCCGGCCGCCGATTTCGGCGATGGCCAGTCCTTCGGCGGCGAGCTCGGCGATCTGCCGCTCCAGCGCGTTCAGCTCGGGCACGGGAGCAGGTCGAGGCTCCGTCTTCGGAACGACGCTCGTGGTCGTCAGGACCCGCCGGAACCCGGCGTCCGCTGCCGCGGGTGCCTGATCGGCGGTGCACACCACCAGGAGGTCATCGGTCGTCACGCCGAGCCGGTGGGCAGCGAGCACGTAGGCGGCGGAGCCGTTGTACGCGTCCTGGCGTACGGCGCAGGACCAGGCCGTTCCCAGCCCGATCACTGCGACGGCACGGTCCGGATCGACCGCCACGGCAGGAAGCACCAGAGCGCATGGGACGCCGAGGGCCAGCGCTTGGTGCACCAGACGCACGACGGTCGGCGCTGCCCTGGGAGGCGTGGCCCCGGCCAGAACCCCCACCAGCGACGGCACTTCCGGGAGGCCGGCCAGCGCGCCGAGGTGTACGACCAGACCACACGCGGACCGCAGCATCGCGACGGCGCGCACCAGCGGATCGGAGCGGTGGTCCGGTTCTGCCGGGGGCATTGTCACGGGTCCGGATACATCGGCTGCTCCCTTCGCCCGGTGGTGCCTGGTGCGGCCCTGACCCGAATCGGCCGCCATGGGTGTGGTGAGCTCGGCCAGGGTGTCCCCGGCCGGATCGATCAGCTGGTGCTCAAGCGCTCGGCGGACGGCGGCAACGCGCGTCCGCGTGTCGAAGACGTTCAGCACGGCGTCCTCGTAGAGCTCTGCCGCGTGCTCCCGGACCTCAAGCGCGCGGGCGACATCGGTCCGGTGCCCGCCCGCCGCCCAGATCCGCACGATCAGCGTCTGCTCGTCCGTGAGTGCCGGCGTAGCGCCCACCGAGGCCGAGCGGGTGAGCAGGCCGGACTGCCACGCCCGAGCGAAGACCTGAATCCGGTTCGCCGTCTCCAACCGGTCGCACGCCTCGCGCAAGTGGTTCTTGACGGTGCCGACACTCAGATTCATTGCCGCGCCGATCGCCGCGTTCGTCATCCCGAGACCGACCCTGTCCAACACCGCGACGAGCTCCGCAGCCGGCACCATGGACGCCGTTTCCGTCTGCATCAGACCGCCTTCGCCTGCTGCCGAAGTCGGCTGAGCTTCACGGCCGGCCAACCGACGCCGAGGGCTCGCAGCGGCACCAGGTCGCCGAGAACGGCCGCCGCGGTCGCCTGCTCCCTCGATCGGACCCCGAGCGTCCTCAGGACGGTCTGGGTGTAGGTCTTCACCGTGTTCACGGTCAGGTCCAGGCGCTCCGCGGTGACGGCCGCATCCTCGCCGCCCACCAGCCCGGCAAGAACCGCGACGTGCTGAGCGGACAACGGGTTGCCGGTGGGGTTCATCACGTGCGCGTCCTGCACCAGGCCCCACCCCGCGCCCAGAGCGGTGGCGTGGAAGCGCGACCTCGCGTTGATCTTCGTCAGCAGGGTGAGTATGGCGGCGCCGACCCTGACCTGCTCGATTCCACTGGCCCGGCTGATCGCCCCGTGCAGGGCTCCGCAGGCCAGCTGCTGCAGGAGGAGGACATCGGCCTCGGACAGGTCGGGCTTGTCGGGAAGGGCGGTGGGCATGGCGGATCTCCGGGAGAAGCGGGGGAGGAGGGGGAGGCTACGGCCGGTCGAGGGTGGCCAGCAGCAAGGGCCCGATCCGCCGGGCGGCGTGGGGGCCGATGGTCAAGACCAGGTCTCCCCGCTGGACGAGGGAGGCGACCAGGGCCTCGGGACCCGGTTGTCCCAGGCCGGGCTCGTGGCGGATCACCGTGTCGGTGGAACCGGCGTTGAGGATGCTCTCGGCGCCGTCGGCGTGGTGATGGTGACCGGGGAACGTCGAGTGGACCGGCAGCAGTACCGTCCGGTCGGCGGCGGTCAGGGCGTCGGCGATCAGACCGGCCAGAGCGTTCGAGCGCAGGTGCCCGGAAGGCTCGTACACGGCCACCACCGCGCCCTCGGTGAGCATCCGGGCGCCCTGGAGGTCGGCCTCGATCTCCTTCGGGTGTACGGCCCTGGATTCCAGGACGTCGATGCCGCCGCTGGTGCCGAGCCGGGAGAGCGACCGCTCGACGCCGGCGAACGCGCCGAGCCCGTCGACGAGTTCGTGGCCGGGGATGCCGATCGTCCAGCCCGCGGCCCAGGCCGCCGCCACCGCCATGGCGGAGTTCGTCCCGGTGACCGGCACGGTGAAGGTGTGCTGCTCGTCGCCCGCCCGGACGGTGACGCGGTGGTCCTCTCCGGTCCAGAACCTCCCGAGGACCTGCACGTCCATGTCGGCGCCGCGACCGACGGTCACCACCTTCGGGCCCGGGCGGCGTCGGCGCAGCCGGTCCGCGAGCTGCTGGCAACCGGGCTGTCCGGCCCAGACCACCACCGTGTCGCTCCGTAGCGCAAGTGCCTGCATGTGGCTCAGCGCGTCCGGCTGGTTCCACCAGTACGGCGGTGCGGCGTCCGCAGCGGTGACCAGCGTGACGGTCGGGTTGAGTCCTTCGCCCAGGGACCGGAAGCGCCAGCCGGGAGGCGAGGCGTCGTGGCTGGAACTGTCCGGGCAGAGGTCCACCACCAGGAGTTCTCCGCCGCCGTCGTAGCCGGCGGCGTCCCCCTTCGGCGCCTCGGCGAGGATCCACCTGGGGTCGCGGCTGACGAGCGCGCAGGTGAGCGCGGCGGCGGCCATGGTGGTGGAGTGGCTGCCGGCGACGGCGACCGTGGTCGGAGCCAATGCGGCCAGCAGTTCGACGGCCCGCGCGTAGCCCAGTACGGGAAGGCCTCGGCCGACGGCGTGGTCCACGGCCTCGTGGACGACGGTGTTGTCCCCGCCCCAGATCAGCGAGGCCGTCCCGGGGTCGGCCGTCCGAAGGCCGGCACCGCACTGTTCGAGCCCTTGGAGCAGGTCAGGGCGGGAATCGGAGTGCGGCGGTGAGACCGTCACCCGAGCGTGTCTCCGGGCCAGGTAGGAGGCCAGGCCTGCCACGCCGGGGCTGTGGGGGTCGAGGACGTGGACGGCCGAGAGGAGGTCGGGCAGCGGCAGAGGCAGTCGAGGTGCCCCGCCGCGCTTGGCGGTGGCGGTCGTCTTCACGCCGCCTCCGTCAGAGCGAGCTCGTCGTCGGCCAGTTGGACGAGGCGGAAGGCGACCTCGCCCAGCTGGTCAGTCCTTGCGCACACCGCGGCGAGCATCGAGCCGTCGGCGGCGCCGACCAGGAGCAGGGTCCGGCCGGAGCGGTCCTCGATCATGCTGTGCCCCCAGGGGCTGGGCTCGGCGTTGTGGCGGCCGATGATCTCGGTGTCGTGGTTGCTCACGGGGTTGAGGGCCGCCATCACGGCGGCCCAATGGTCCGCTTCGTCGCGCTCGACGCCGGGGGAGGCGCCGAGCACAAGTCCCTCGGGGCTGACGTGGATGGCGGCCAGGACGCCGGCGGTGCCGGCGAGGTCGTTGACGACGGTGCTGAGGATGCGCGGGTTCATGGCAGGTCTCCGCAGATGAGCGGGTGGATTCGGGCCGGCCGACTTGACGCGGTCGGGCGACGGGAACTCAGAATGCCTGCGAGGAGCGGGACATGATCAGACTCTGGCTGGACGTCTTGGGACGTCCTCGGTATCGTCCTGAGGTCTCAGTACGTCCCAAGACGTCCCACCCGGGAGTGCCATGGCGAACGAACGCCTTCGGTCGGCGCTGGTCGTCCGCGGGGTCACCGAGCAGGAACTGGCAGAGCACTGTGGTGTCGATGCCAAGACGGTGGAGCGCTGGATCCTCAAGAGCCGTGAACCGTACCGGCGGCACCGCCAGGCGGCGGCGGCCAAGTTGCAGACCGACGAGGACTACCTCTGGCCGGACGCGAAGTCCGAGACCCAGCGCCTGGACGAGGCCGACGCCGAGATCGTCCACGTCTATCCCCACCGCTCCTCCGTACCGGCGGAGTTGTGGCTGCAGTTCGCCGAGCGCGCCACGACGGACATCGGTGTTCTCGTTCACGCCGGCGTCCACCTTGCCGAGAACCCGCGCTGGCACCGGATCCTCACCGGACGGGCCCGGGCGGGAGTCCGGGTTCGTCTGCTGCTCGGTGATCCGGAGAGCTCGGAGGTCGCGCGACGCGGCGAGGAGGAGGAGCTCGGCGAGGGCGTCGCGTACAAGGTGCGCGAGGTCATCAAGCTCTACCGGCCGCTCTACGGAACACCCGGCATCGAGTTCCGGACGCACCGATCGACTCTGCACAACTCCCTGTACTGGTTCGACGACGAGATGCTGGTGAACACCCAGATCTACGGGGTGAGCGCGCCGCTCACCCCGGTGCTCCACCTGCGCCGTGTTGCCGGCGCCCAGCTGGTCTCGACCTACCGGCAGAGCTTCGAGAAGGTCTGGGCCGGTGCCGTCCCGCTACCGAGGCAGGAATCGTGAGCCGTACCGACTACTTCGACGATCCGAAGGCCCCGAAGGCCCAGCGGATCGTTCCCGCCGTCACCGCGTTCGTGCTGAACGAGCGCGGCGAACTCCTGCTGGAGCGGCGTTCCGACAACGGTCGTTGGGGAATGCCGGGTGGGGTCCTGGAGATCGGCGAGAACCTTCCGGGGGCTGTCGTGCGCGAGGTGCGGGAGGAGACCGGCATCGAGGTCGAGGTCACTGGCCTCGTCGGCACGTACAGCGACCCCGGGCACGTGATCGAGTTCTCCGACGGGGAGGTGCGCCAGGAGTTCTCTCTGTGCTTCCGGGCGAGACCGGTCGGAGGCCGGCTCGCCGTCAGCTCCGAGTCCTTCGAAGTCCGTTGGGTGCCACGAGCGGAACTCGAAGAGATGGACATCGCCCCGACGACCAGACTCCGACTGGACCACGGGTTCCGCAATGAGGAAGCGCCGCACGTCGGCTGACTCAGGCGTTTCCGGACTCGGCCAGCCGCTTCGCGACCCGGTCGACCATGGCGAGCATCGCCGGGCGGGCTGCGGAGACGGCGCGGTGGACGACGTGGCCGGTGCCGTACCGGCGAAGGACCTCGTCGAGCCTGGACACCGGGTCGACCACGGTGCCGTCGGGGCCGCTGGTGAGGTCGCAGTACGTGATCGCGTCCAGCAGCTCCGACGGCGGCCGGCGAAACTCCGCGAGCGCGCCCGACAGGCCCAGCTCGGCCGCCTCCCACTCCGACGAGGAGTGGTAGGCGACGAGCGAACAGACCTCGGCATCGACGCCGATCCGGCGCAGATACCGGGCGCCGTCGATCATGTGCTGGCCGGTGTCGACTGCCGAGGACGCGTACCCGACGTCGTGAAGGATCGCGGCGACGCGCACCACCTCCTCGTCGGCCCCCAACACCGGGGCGAGCATTCCGGCCTGCTCGAAGACCCGGCAGGAGTGCGCCCAGCGCAGGGGGATGTCCGAGAGCAGCGATTCGGCGGTCCGGTACGCGAGGCTCAGGTTCATCGCTCAAGGCTAGGTGACGCCGGTCACCGGTTCGCGCGCTGGTGCAAACTACTCGACGATGGGGATTCGACCCTCTGGCCCATGCACCGCCGCAAGGTGGCCGATACGCGACGACGTTCGCGGGGCATGAGGGCAGCGAGCGTGGCGTGGAAGACGTCGCCGCCGGTCATCTCCGGGGCGGCGGAGACGGGGCCGGCCCGTCGGCAGTGGTGTTGACCCGTGGCTTCACATGACGGCTGGCGGGATGTAGTCCATGCGGGAGTCCGTCGAACCGTAGACCACTTGGTGGCGGCGAGACAGATGCCGTGGGCTCGGGGTAGATAAGGAACGGGTTCAGCCAGATCGGGTCCATACCGGACCTGCTGACCTCGCGGACGCAGAGACGCTGGCTGCGACCGACGACCTGACATGGCTGGGTGCCCGGTCGCCAGGCGGCAACCGGGCACCCAAGATGGTCGGCCACTTGTTGTAGGTCAAGAGGCACGGTTGCTGGGGCGGCGACACTGCCCGGGCCGGCGCCGCTGTGCACGGCTTCGGCCACCGCCCTCCGGACGCAGCTTGGGGGCCCGGTCGAACCGAGCCCTCGACCGCTTCAACTCGGCCACCC
Source organism: Kitasatospora sp. NPDC059817 (assembly GCF_042731835.1). Classification (NCBI taxonomy): domain Bacteria; kingdom Bacillati; phylum Actinomycetota; class Actinomycetes; order Kitasatosporales; family Streptomycetaceae; genus Kitasatospora; species Kitasatospora sp. NPDC059817. The sequence continues at coordinate 9,462 of NZ_JBHWIR010000142.1, forward strand.
GACGCGGCGACCGCCGGGAACGGCGCGGACGCCGTACGGGCCTCTCCACTGCTGCGTCAGACGGCAGATCCGCCCGCCGCCTGGCGTGGTCCCTGATGAGCTGAAGGGACCATTCCAACACGGCGCTCAGGACAATCCCTGCGACCTTGATCGCCGTTTCGTCATGCCACGGCAACTCCAGGAAGTGCACTTCTATCCTCCAGTGGATCGACAAGCTGGAGGGGTGTAGATCACGCGCAGGCTGACACCCAGTCTGCGCGTGCCTACCCCCGAAACGACCGGTCGCGCCAGCACGCCCGGGAGCCCGGGGAATCAACGGTGCCTGGAGTCGAGTTACTCCACAGGCGACGGCCAGTGGTTCCGGCAGACCTTCGGTACCCGACCTCAGGGCGCACGCGGCCTCCGGCAGAGGAGATCCCCAGGCTTCCAACTGCTGCCCCCATCTCTGGGCGACATCTGCCTGCCAGCGCACGCACATGGGGGTGAGCGGATGTGGTCTCCGAACGGGTCGCTCGCGGCGCCAACCCGGATGCTCTGATGCAGACGGCGCTACGTGGGCAATCGCCTTGTCCGGCACCACGAATGCAGGTAGCGGCGGGCAGACGAACGGGAGAACGGATCCCGAGGCCTTCACCTGATCTTCCCTCCATGAAGCAGAGGTTTAGCTACGAGTCGCGCGTATTGCTGGTTCAACGCGCTCAGGGCGGTACCAGTATCGGAGTCCGTCGATGGCTCGCTATGAGGATCGCTCACCGCTATGAGATGGCTTCTGCTTGCCGAAGTCGCTTAAGCCCCAGGTGAGTCGCCATGTGTCGAACGATGATTGTGACTGGGGAGCGGTCCTAGAGGGAGCCAAGGTGCACCCGATCGTGGGACGCCTGTCGCGATGGGCTAGCCATGTGATGCCGAGACGAGATCCTCGACTGACGCCATAGCTCGCTCCGATGGAGTTGTCATCCGGAGTGAACCTGCACCGTTCAGGGGAGATGCCGCGTCGGTCGCGGAGCTCGTTGGTCAGGGTCGGATGAGCGTGTAGGCCAGCGGCGGTATCCACCCATGGACTTCAGGGCTTTGCCGCCGCTGGCCTCTCGACCGACCCGATGGCGCGCTCGTTGAGAGCCCTCCAGGGCTGATGAGAACGAACCTGCCTGGCACCACCGTGGCACCGTACTAGTGTCGGCTCGTCAAGGCTAACGGCCGCCCTCCAGGGTTGGTCACGACCCGGGACCAACCCGGTTGGGCCTGACCGTGACATCGTTGCGAACCCTCCAGGGCTGGTCGCGACTTGGCGCCGAAGTTGAAGGCGGTCAGTCCGGCCGTGTTGCGAACCCTCCAGGGCTGATCATGACGCACCAGGACGGTACCTACTGGATCCCGAATGCCGTGTTGCGAACCCTCCAGGGCTGATCATGACGCGTCGTGGTGCCCGTCTGGTCGGTGACGGGCATGTGTTGCGAACCCTCCAGGGCTGATCATGACGCGCCGCCTGCTGACCGCCATGTTCGCGCGGATCAGGTTGCGAACCCTCCAGGGCTGATCATGACTAGTCCTTGATTTCCCGCGGGTCCCACAGCGGCGTGGTTGCGAACCCTCCAGGGCTGATCATGACCCGAGGGTAAAGCACCAGGCCCAGGGGCGTGGGCGGCTTGCTTGCGGCAGTGCTGTTGCGGCGACTCGCCGGTAGTGCATCGCCGCAGGTCAGGATGCTTTGGATCCGGTGCTTCTGTGGTGGACGCTGTTCTGGTCAAGAGGCCGGCGGAGGTCCCGGAGCCTCTAGCACATAAGGCTAGCTATTGGTTCATATTGCGAGGAATGCGATGTCGATCGTTCGCGTCCAACTAGCTTGCGACGTGTTCGGGTTGCGACACGCGGGTACGGGAGAGTGCGGTGCGGCTGAGGGTCGATGTGACGCCGGATGCGTCGAGTGTGCGGTGGGAGGACGTGCACGGGGCGGCGCGTGGTGTGGTGTACGGGTTGCTCGGTGGCCAGGACGAGGCGTTGGCGCGGGCGTTGCACGACGGCGGGTGGCGGGGGAAGCCGTTGAAGCCGGTGGGGGTAGCCGGTCCGGTGTTTCCGGGGGCGCCGCGCAGGAAGGGCGTGTACTCCACGTCGCGGGACGGGTCGGTGTGGTTCGGGTCGCCGGTGCCGGAGATCGCGTCGGTGTTGGTAAGGGCGCTGGCCGGGACCGAGGAACTGGTTTGGGGAGCGACCCGGTTGCGGGTGCGCGGTATTGCGGCGGACATGGATGCGGTGCTGTCGGTAGGGGAGGCGCCGGTGGAACTGGAGACCATGACACCGGTCGTGCTCAAGCACGAGGACCGCAACCTGTTGCCGGGCGACGAACACTATCTTGACCGCCTGCAGCACAACCTGGCGCACAAGGCGGACGTGCTGGGCTTGCCGGCCCCGCGTGGCATTGAGGTCCTGGAGGCCGGCCCCCGGCGGCGGTTCACGGTTCGCGGGGCGCCGCGGATCGGGGCTCGGGTGCGGGTGGCGATGGAGGCCGACGGCCGGTTCGTGAACGCGATCCGGTCCTGGGGCCTGGGCCTGGACACGATCCAGGGGTTCGGGTGGGTGCGATGACTTCCCTCGTCGCCACCGGCCACCCGCTGCAGCGGGCGGGCGCCTGGGCCACGGCGGTCATTGCCGAGCGTGAGGACCCGAGCCGTGTGAGCGTCGCGGATCTGGACACTGTGGCGTCCATTCTGGCGGCGGACGTGCTCGCAGCCGCGGCCGCGCCCAAGGACACCAGCCGCTATGACTGGTGGAAGGTCCTGTTCGCGCTCTACCCGAACTCGAAGGCCACGCACAGCAAGCGGCCCTCCGACCCGGACGTGCTGAGGCCGGAGATCGAAAGGCTCTTCGCCCCGGACCTGTCGGATGCCGGGATGATGAGACCATGCACGTTCTGTACCGTCGGCACGGCGGTCGTGTGGGCGAAGTCCAACCTGCCACTCTTCGATACCAGCAAGGCTCTGAACACCCTGCCGCCCGGTGTTCCCGGCTGGCCGGTCTGCCGGGGGTGCCGGATCGCGATGTGGGCGCTTCCCTACGGTGCCTGGGTGACGGCCGGGTCAGCCACCGTGCTGTCCTGCGAGAAGGACGCGGCAGAGCGGGAATTCGCCCGTCGCAACGTGTGGCGCGCCCGGCGCGTGATGCAGGCCGGCTTCACCGGGATGCCCGCCGGGACGAGGCCCGAACTCGTCGTCCTTACCGCGCTGCGGGACGCTACCGACGGCCTGTGCGCGACCACTCTGTGGAGTTTCAAGAATGACAACCAGGACCCCTGGCTGCGTGTCACCCGGACCCGGCGCGCCGTCCCGGCCTTCCTCGCCGCCGTGGACGGCAACGCGCCACTGCGCCGCGGCTGGCAGCTGCTGAGCCTCGCCCTGAACCGATACGACAGCCAAGGGCGGATCGCTGCCAGCGGCTCGGGCGAGGCGGCGCGGCTGCTGTTCGAGGCCGAGGACGGGCGGAGCCGACCGCTGCTCGGACAGTTGCACCGTGTCCTTGCGGACGCAGACGGCGCATGGAGCGTCACCGACCGCGAGGCGCTGGTCCGGCTCGCCTTCACCTACGCCGAGGAGGTCTTCGGAATGGAAACGGATCTTGAACCGGTGGCGACGCTAATCGCCGAGTGGATCGCCCGGGGCACCAGCCCGCGCGGGCGCCTGGCCGAGTACCGCAAGGCCGCGCTCAGCGACTACCAGCTCGGCTCGCTCCTGGTTCAGGCCTACACACGTCTACAACTGGACGGGAACAAGACCCCGTTGGCGGGACCGGAGCTGTGGAAGCCGCTGATCCGACGCCAGCCGCGGGCCTGGGAGCAGCGGATGCTTCTCTTCGCGCGGGTGTCGGTGATGCTCCAGCAACGAGGTGTCGTGGTCGGCGGCAAGGAGACCGACCCGGAGCAGGAGCGCAAGATCCAGGAGCTGGTGGATCGGCCGGCTTTCGCCGAAGTCCGTGACGACGAGTACGACGGCTACCACGACTACGAGATGGAGCAAGCCTAAATGGCTTACCTGGCAGGGATGATGGTGCTCTCCGTGCAGGCCGGGGCACCCAACAACGGACGGGGCGAGGAGACCATGTCCCGCGTGAAGTACGCGAGGATCAGGGGCCGCAAGCACCCGTACGTCTCCGCGCAGGCGGCGCGCCGCTGGATCCGGGAGACCATGGTCGAGCGCGGCTCGGTGCCGTCCCCCGTCACCAGGGTCGGCAGGGCCCAGGGCAAGGCGCAGAAGGCCAACACCCAGGCCGATCCGGCCCGTTACGCGGACGATGACCTGTTCGGCTACATGCGGGCCGGCGCGAAGAAGGACGACGCGGCGACAACGCTGCGCGACAGCCCGTTCATGCTCGGTACCCTCATGTCCGTCGAACCCGTCTACCCGACCGAGGACTTCGGCGTCATGTCTCGCGGCGTGACCGAACCCGTCCTCCACGGCCACGAGTTCTACACCGCCGACCTTGCCGCGCCCTTCCTGCTCGACCTTCCGAGGATCGGCACCTTCACCCTGCCTGGTGCGGACGGGGTGGGCCGGCCCAACTACCTCACGCAGGAGCAGGCCCTTCAGGTGGCGGAGGCCGCCGCGCTCGGCGCCACCACGGGCCCGTTCCGTGACCAGCCGGCCGTGCGGCTACCGCTGGAGGAGCGCCGCCGCCGGGCCGCGTTGTTGCCCGAGGCGATCGCGTACCTGAGCGGTGGCGCGAAGCAGGCTCTGCACTACGGAGACCGGGTGCCTGCCCTGATGGTCCTCGTCCCCTTCAAGGGCGGCATCAACCCGCTGGGCAATGTGATCGACAGCGACCCCGATACGGGGGTGCGCGTGCGCGGTGACGTCCTGGTCCGGGAGCTCGAAGCGTGGGCGGGGGAGTGGGAGGCTCCAGTCCGCATCGGATGGCGGCCCGGTTTCCGCGACCAGGCGCGCGAGGACTTCGAGAAGCAGTGCGCGCGTGAACTGGCCGAGGGCAGCATGGTCATCGACCACCCCCGCACCGTCCTGCTCCAGCTCGCGGAGGACCTGCGCGAGGGCCGACTGGACAGCTGGTTCGACGACCCGGACCTGCGATGAGCCCGGTGCCACCGGGCGGCCCGATCCGGGCGCTGCGTGCGACGTTCCACGCGCCCGTGGCCTCCTTCCGAGACCCGCTGTTCCCCGGTGTCACCCGCATCCTCCCGGTGCCGCCGCCGTCCACCGTCCGCGGGCTGTTCGCCGCCGCCACCGGCGCGTACACCGAACCCTTCATCTTCGGGATGGCGGCCTGGGCGGCGGGCCACGGCACCGACACCGAGACCTACCACCCAATCGCCGCCGACGGCAGCAACCCGGCCTCGGGGGGCCGCGTTCGGGCCGGAAAGGGCGGCACCACGGCCAAGGACCGGCCCTTCCTCGCCGACGTCCACCTGACCCTGTGGCTCCCCGAACCGGATGGCGACCGGTTCGCCCGAGCACTGCGCCGGCCGCGCCACGGCCTGCGCCTGGGCCGTTCCCAGGACCTCGTCCACCTCACCGGACTCGCCCAGGTCCTCCTCGAACCCGCCGAGCGGGCGGTCGTAGGCCACGCCCTCGCCCCCGCCGACGGCCACGACGTGCCTTCCGCCCACGAGCACCGCCTCGCCGACACCGTCTCCACCGACCGCCTCACCACCACCTGGTCGCCGTACCTGTGGTGCGACGAGCCCGTCGGTACGGCGCCGGTCCGCGGTGCCTACCGCGAAGTACCCACCGACAACAAACACCTGCTCAAGGACACGCAAGCCGTATGGCTCCTGACCCCCTGACCCCACCACGACGGCGCGCCCTCACCGACCTGCGAGCCAAGTCCCTGCCCCGCGACGACCCGGAGCGCCTCACCACCCACCTGCGCACCGTGCACGACGCGGTCGTCCAGCTAGAGGTGCGCATCGGAGCCGCTGGCGTGATCGCCACCGAGCCGATGTTCTGGACCGTCGTTCGCGTCGCGGCACTGCTGCACGACTCGGGCAAGATCGCCGAACTGTTCCAGCGGCAGCTCGAACCCGGAGGTGGACCCTGGGGAGAGCGCCACGAGGTCCTCTCCCTGGCCTATGTCGACCTCCTGGCTCAGGCAGCGGGGTGGAGTGGTCAGGAGCGCCTGCTGATCGCCACGCTCGTCGCCAGTCACCATCGGCCGCTCCACGCGGCGTCCTCCCTCGGCGGCGGCAAGCCCGCACTGTCGCGCCTCTACAATGGACGGACCCATTGGGAGGACGCCTTCGGCCACGTGCACGGTCCGGACGGCCGACGGCCGCAAGTGCCACGTGGCTTGCACCAGGAACTCCTCGCCTGGCTGGCCGGCTTCCTCGGCACCGAACCCGTACCACCAGGACCGAACGAACCGGTGCTCGGCGACCGGGCCCGACTACTCCTCCAGGAAGTCCTCAATGCCTGGAGACTCCCGGTGAAGGCCCACCGAGGCCTGCTCGCCGTCCTGGCTCAGGGAGCGCTCACCCTGGCCGACCACGCCGGCTCCGCCCACGTGGACCTCCAGACGCACATGCCGCTGCCGACTGACTACCTCGCCCGGCTTCCGTACACCCCGCACCGCCACCAGCAGCAGGCCGCCGAAACCACCGGGCACCTGGTCCTCATCGCCCCCACCGGCAGCGGCAAGACCGAGGCCGGACTCGCTTGGGCCGCAGCGCAGTTGTCCGCCATGTCCGGCCTGCCCCGCCTCGTGTGGACCTTGCCCTACAGGGCCTCCCTGAACGCCGCCAGGCGCCGCTTCCAGAGCATCCTCCAACCGGCCGTAGGGGAGAGCCACCCCGACATCGGCCTCCTCCATGGCGCCCTCGCCCGCACCCTGCTCACCGAGGCCCTGGAGGACGACGGATGCTGCGGACCCACCAAGGACGATGCCCGCAAGGCCCGCGCGCGAGCCAATGCCATGCGCCTGTTCACCCAGCGCCTGCGCGTCGCCACCCCCCACCAACTCCTCGCCGCGGCCATCGCGGGCCCCACCCACTCCTCGGTCCTCCTGGAGCAGGCCAACTCCCTCTTCGTCCTGGACGAACTCCACGCCTACGACCCCGAAACGTTCGGCCGACTGTGCGCTGCGATGAGACTGTGGGAACAACTCGGCAGTAGGATCGCCGTCCTGTCCGCCACCCTCGCCCCACCGCTGCTCGCCATCGTCGACGAGAGCCTTCAGCAGCCGGTCACCTGCCACCGGGCAGAGCCCGGGACAGCGCCGGTGCGGCACCGCCTCGTCGTGGACGACTTCGCGCTGATGCACCAGGACAGCGTTGCGCGCCTGGAGGACTGGCTCGACGAGGGCCACAGCGTCCTCGTGGTCGCCAACACCGTCGCGACCGCCCAGGAACTCTTCGCTGTCCTCGCCGACCACGCCCGGCAGCACCGCCCCGATGCGTCGGACGCCGCGCTCCTGCTCCACTCCCGTTTTAAGAACCGGGACCGCGACGCGATTGAGATCCGGCTGCTGAGACGCCACCGCGAACGCTGGCCCGACGAACCACGCCACCGCGGCGGCCTGGTCGTCGCCACCCAGACGGTCGAGGTTTCCCTGCAGCTGGACTTCGACCGGGGCGCGGTAGAGAACGCCCCCGTTGAGGCCGTCGCCCAGCGTGCCGGACGCGTCAACCGTCGAGGCCTCCACCCGGACGGGCCGGTCGAGTTCCGCGTCCACCGCGCCGAGAGCCACCGCCCCTACGATTCCGGGGCCGTCGACGCCGCCTGGTCCGCCCTCACCACCCTGGTCGCCGAAGGTGTCAGCACCCTCAGCGAACAGGACATCGACCGCCTCCTCGCACTCGCCTACGACACCGACTGGGGCCACGGCTGGGCGACCAGGGCACGGCAGGCCCGCGACGGGTTCACCACCGAGTTCCTCACCTTCACTGACCCCTTCCACGACCGCACCGAACACGCCAAGAACCTAGGGGAGCGCTTCGACACCGTCGAAGTCCTCCACCGCGACGACGCTCAGGAATACCGGGAGCTCGCGGTCGGCAAGGAGGCGGACCCGCTGCTCGCCGCCGGCCTGCTCATCCCCTTGCGCTACGGCCAGTTGAAGATCTACAACGCCACCTTCGACCGCGCCCTCGGCATCCACCTCATCGATGGCCAGTACGACCCTGTCCTGGGCCTTCGCCCACCTGCCGAGCCGGAGACCATCCTGTGAAACCCATCCCCACGAACCCCGTCCAGGATGATCAGGGCCTCGGCGGCGTCCACATCAAGTACCTGCGCCACTGCCCGCGCCAACTCTGGCTCTACATGAGGGGCTACCGACCCGAGGGTGCCAGCGACCTCGTCGCCTTCGGCGAAGTCGTCAGCGAGACCACGTTCACGCGGAGGCGGGACGTCGACCTCGGGGAAGCCCGCATCGACTGGGTCACCGCCGGCGCCGTCATCCACGAGACCAAGTCGTCCCGGAGCCCCTCGCCGGCCCACGACGCCCAAGTCCGCCACTACTGCCTGCTCCTCGAACGCCGAGGAGTCAACGTCCGTGGCGGCATCGTCCACTACCCCCTCATCCGCCGCACAACCGACGTCCCCTGGAACGAGGAAGCGCGGGACCAAGCCGAGGCCGCCGAAGACGAAGCCCGCGCCGTCATCGCCTCCACCACACCCCCCGACCGCCAGACCCGCGCCGCCTGCCGCGGCTGCTCCTACCTCGACTACTGCTGGGGAACCTGATGCCCGCCGCCGGCCGCACCTACTGGCTCACCGAACCCTGCCGCATCCGCCGCGAAGACAACAGCATCCGCATCGAACGCCCCGACGGCAGCCCCGTCCACATTCCCATCACCGACATCCGCGACCTCGTCACCTTCGACCATGTCGACCTCAACACCTCCGCGATGTCCCTCCTCAGCCGCCACGGCGTCACCGTCCACGTCCTCGACCACTACGGCAACCACGCCGGCCACTTCGCACCTGCCGAAGCCATGTCCTCCGCCACCGTCATCCGCCGACAAGTCGAGATCACCGCAGACCCCGAGCAACGCCTCCCCAGCGCCCGCGCCCTCCTCCTCGCCACCGCCGAGAACCTCCGCTGGGCCCTCGACACCGACCTCCTCGACCCAGCACTCGAAACCCTGCGCACCTCCCTACCCGACTGCCACGACACCGACGAACTCATGGGCCAGGAAGGCAACTTCCGCCGCACCGCCTGGGCCGTCCTCGACACCCAACTCCCCGCCTGGCTCCGCCTCAACGGACGCACCCGACGCCCGCCCACCAACGCCGGCAACGCCTTCATCAGCTACCTCAACGCCCTCGTCTACGCCCGAGTCCTCACCGCCCTGCGTAGCACCCCGCTCCACCCTGCGATCGGTTTCCTCCACGCCGACACCGACCGTCGCCGCAACACCCTCGCCCTCGACCTCGCCGAACCCTTCAAACCCCTGTTCGCCGAACGGCTGCTACGGCGCGCCGCCAGCCAGAAACACCTCAAGCCCAGCGACTTCGAGACCGAGGTCGGCCGCGCCGCCCTCAGCGCGGACGGCCGCAAGAAGATCGCCGCCCTCGTACGGGACGAGCTCGTGACGACGGTGTACCACCGCACGCTCAAGCGGCAGGTCAGCTACGAGGAACTCATTCACCTCGAAGCCCTCAAACTCGTCCGGCTGTGCCTGGAGAACACGCCCTACAAGCCCTTCCGGCCCTGGTGGTAGACGCTGATGTTCGTCATCCTGGTCTACGACACCGCCGTCGAACGCAACCCGAAAGTCCTGAAGACCTGCCGCAAATACCTCCACTGGACCCAGCGCAGCGTGTTCCAGGGTGAACTCACCGAAGCCCAGTACAGGGCTCTCACCCACGCCCTCAACACCGCCATCGACCCCACCTACGACAGCATCGTGACCTACACCGCCCGCTCCCCGGACATGATCGACACCGCCACCCTCGGCGCCACCCTGGGCGGCCCCGGCGACATCCTGTGACCAGCACCGCTGCAGTACCGCACAGTCGCTGCACAACCGTCACCCATGGCAGCACCCATGGACGCTCTGAGCTGGGACTTTACCCTCGGGTCGTGATCAGCCCTAGAGGGCTTGCAACCGGTCGGGGTCGTCGTAGGCGCCGACCTGGACCAGCGTCGTGATCTGCCCCGGAGGGTTTGCAACCGCAGCTCCAGCTCCACCACCCAGGCCGCCGCCAAAGTCGTGATCAGGCCCGGAGAGCCTGCAACCGAAGGACAGGGCCAGCGCGGCGGCGACGCGGCCGGGTCGTGATCAGCCCTGGAGGGCTTGCAACGCGAAGGCCAGGGTCATGCCGGCGCTGCCGCGGAGGTCGTGATCAGCCCTGGAGGGCTGGCAGCACGACCCACACGACCGGGGCTGGGGCGAAGCCCGTGCTGTGATCAGCCCTGGAGGGCTTGCACCTGGTAGATGTCTCCATGCGCGGGTCCCTCCGGGGCTCGTAATCAGCCTCGGAGGGCTTGCAACCGGATCTGCTGGTCGTCGGGTTCGTACGGGGCTGGCGTCGTACTCAGCCCTGGAGGGCTTGCAACTGTCGTCGACGGGTGAAATTAGGGCCACGGACGGCGCATCAAAAGCGGGCCACTGCGTGATCTCTTGAACATCCTGACTTCACTGGTATGGGAG
>NZ_JBHWIR010000143.1:0-10309 GCF_042731835.1 Kitasatospora sp. NPDC059817
CGCGGGGGCGGCCCCCCGCGGCCCGGCCCGGGGGGGGCCCCGCCGTCGTTTCGCCCGCCGTTGTGGCCCGTCGCGCCCGACACGGTGTCTACACTCCGGTGCCATGCTGGAAACTCCGCGCAGGGCACGTCAGGTGGCCACCCTCAGCCTGGTGTTCGGTGTCGTGCTGATCGCCGGGGCCGCCACCGGCGCCTGGGGCGACCCGCCACGGCACCCGGCCGCCGGCGCCGCCCCGGTCGCGGGCGCGGCCCCGGGCCTCCCGGCGGACCCGGCCGGCACCGCGCTGTCCGAGCAGCAGGCCGAGCACCTGCTCGGGGCCAACGGCGACCGCTGGGGCGCCTACTACAGCGCCCAGGAGTACGCCGCGTTCAGCCAGGGACTGGACGGCCGCTACCTGGGCGTCGGGCTCTCGGTCGGCCGCGGCGAGGACGGCGCCACCGCGGTCTCCCAGGTCGCGCCCGCAGGGCCCGCCGCCACGGCCGGGATCGAGGCCGGCGACCGGCTGCTGCGGATCGACCAGGACCAGGCCGACCACCTGCCGGTCACCGAGGTGGTGGCCCGGCTGCGCGGGCGCGACGGCGAGCGCGGGGTGGGCTCCGAGGTCACCCTCGCCGTGCGGCGCGGTGCCGGCGAGGTCCGCGAACTGCGGCTGCGGCGCGCCCTGTTGGACAGCCGGCAGGTCACCGCCGAGCAGCTGGAGAAGGGCGTGCTGCGGATCGCCGTGCGGGCCTTCACCAGCGGCGTGACCGATCAGGTGCGCGCCGCTCTGCGCGCCCCGCACGCCGGTGTGGTGCTCGATCTGCGCGGCAACTCGGGCGGGTTGGTCGAGGAGGCCGCCGGCACCGCCGGGATCTTCCTGGACGGCGGCCCGGTCGGCTCGTACCAGGAGCGCGGCGAGACCAGGGAGTTGACCGCCCCGCCCGGGGGCGACCAGCGCACCCCGCTGGTGGTGCTGGTCGACGGCGGCACGATGAGCGCCGCCGAACTGCTCACCGGCGCGCTCCAGGACCGCAGCCGCGCCGTGGTGGTGGGCTCCCGGACCTTCGGCAAGGGCACCGTCCAGCAGCCCAGCCGGCTCGCCGACGGCGCCGTGCTGGAGCTGACCGTCGGCCGCTACTACACCCCGGCCGGCCGCTCCCCGGAGGGCTCCGGCCTGACCCCGGACGTCCCGGCGGCGGCCGGCGAGGACGCCGACGCGCTCGCCCTGCGGGTGCTGGCCGGGCTCGGCACCCGCGCCTAAAGGGGCTGCCCCGAACCGGCCGAAGTGCGAGAATGGCCGCGCTATGGCAAAGGAAACCGGACAGAAGCTGATCGCGCAGAACAAGAAGGCGCGACACGAGTACACGATCCTCGACACCTATGAGTGCGGCCTCGTGCTCACCGGCACGGAGGTGAAGTCACTGCGCGAGGGGCGGGCCAACCTGGTCGACGGCTACGCCTACATCCAGAACCACGAGGCCTGGATCGACAACGTGTTCATCCCCGAGTACACCCAGGGGACGTGGACCAACCACGCGGCCCGGCGCAAGCGCAAGCTGCTGCTGCACCGGCTGGAGATCCGCAAGATCGAGAGCACGGTCCGCGACGCGGGCCACACGCTCGTCCCGCTCTCGCTGTACTTCAAGGACGGCCGGGTGAAGCTCGAACTGGCGCTCGCGGTCGGCAAGAAGCTCTACGACAAGCGGCAGACGCTGCGCGAGAAGCAGGACACCCGCGAGACGGCCCGCGCGGTGGCGGCCGCCCGGCGGCGCCAGGGTTAATCCGCTGGACCCTCACCCGCCGCCTCGCGTACTATGGCGTCAGCAACACGGACGGTCACCGTCCGGCTGTTTCTCAACAAAACATGGGGATGATCGGTTTCGACAGGGGATGTTGAAACAGGGGAAGCGAGCCGAGGAACGCGGCAATGATCTCGTTAACCACGTGTCGCAAAAAAATAATCGCCAACTCTAAGCGCGATTCCCAGCAGTTCGCTCTCGCTGCCTAATAAGCACCGATAGCGCTTGGGTGTCAGACCGGGGAGTTCCCGACCCGGACCCTGGCATAATCTAGGGAACTCAACCGTCCGCCCGGGCTGCGAGGGCGGATGGGAAATCAAACAGCAGCTGGGCCTGTTGGCGGCTTGTCCGTGTGACTGCCAGGGCCGAGAAAATCACAGCGGACTGCGCTCGGAGAAGCCCTGAATTAACTCCACTGGACCCGGGTTCGATTCCCGGCATCTCCACCACCCCATGTTGACAGTGAAGGCCGTCCACCGCTTTGCGGTGGGCGGCCTTCACGTTTACCCCGGTTGGGGCGTAGGATCATCCGTCCGCTCGTTTTCCGGAGCCGGATTCCGCCGCTACCACCGAGGCCATGCAGAGCAACACGGACACCACCGCCGCCACCGACCGCGAGACCGTACGCGAGCGCGAGATCGCCGGTGAGCAGCAGCACCTCGACACCGTCTACCACCGGCTGGAGGAGAAGCTTGCCGAGGCCGAGTACATCCTGGAGGACGCCGCCAAGCGGGTCCACGTCGGCACCCCCGGCGCGCTCGCCGAGCGCGACGCCCAGGTCTACCGGGCCGGCGCCCACCTCCAGCGCCTGAACAACGAGTTCGAGGACTTCCTGTTCGGCCGGATCGACCTCCAGCGGGCGGACGCCCCGGAGGAACACGGCATCCCCTCCGACACGCCGCTCGACCCGGCCGACCCGGCCGTCGCCGAGACCCTGCACATCGGCCGTCTCGGTGTGCTGGACGCCGAGTACGGGCCGCTGGTGATCGACTGGCGGGCGCCCGCCGCCGCGCCGTTCTACCGCGCCACCCCGGTCGAGCCGGGCCGGGTGGTCCGCCGCCGGGTGATCCGCTCCAAGGGGCGCAGGGTGATCGGCGTCGAGGACGACCTGCTGCGTCCCGACCTCACCCCGACCCTGAACGGCCGGGAGCTGGCGGTGGTCGGCGACGGCGCACTGATGGCCTCGCTCGGCCGCGCCCGCAGCCACTCGATGCGCGACATCGTCTCCTCCATCCAGAAGGAGCAGGACGAGGTGATCCGGGCGGCCGCCGCCGGCGCCACGCTCGTCACCGGCGGCCCGGGCACCGGCAAGACCGCCGTCGCCCTGCACCGCGCCGCGTACCTGCTGTACCAGGACCGCCGCCGCTACGCCGGGGGCATCCTGGTGGTCTCGCCGACCCCGCTGCTGGTCTCCTACACCGAGGGCGTGCTGCCCTCGCTCGGTGAGGAGGGGCAGGTCGCCATCCGCGCGGTCGGCTCGCTGGTGGACGGCATCGAGGCGGGCACCTACGACAGTCCGGAGGCGGCCCGGGTCAAGGGCTCGGGCCGGATGGTGCAGCTGCTGCGCCGGGCGGCTCGGGCCGCGCTGGAGCTGGGCGCGCCGCAGGAGCTGAAGGTGGTCGCCCGCGGCGAGGTGCTCAAGCTGGACGCGGGCCGGCTCAAGGCCGTGCGCGGCAACGTGATCGGCGCCGGCGGCACCCCGCTGAACCTGCTGCGCCCGCGCGCCCGCCGGATGCTGCTGGACGCCCTGTGGCAGGAGCTCACCCGGCACCTGCCGAAGCCGACCGACCACTACGCCCGCGAGCAGCGCCAGGAGGAGAAGGAGTCCTTCGACGAGTACGTCTCGGACGAGGCGCCGTTCCTGGACTTCCTGGACGCCTGGTGGCCCGCCGTGACCCCGCGCCGGGTGCTCGGCACGCTCAAGCAGCACCGGCACATCAACCGGATCGCCCGCCGCGCCGTCTCCCCGGACGACGCGAGGCTGCTGGCGGCGTCCTGGCGCCAGCTGTCCCCGAACGGCGAGGGCGCGCTGTCCGCGCACGACGTCGCGCTGGTGGACGAGCTCCAGGTGCTGCTCGGCGAGGCGGCCCGGCCGAAGGTGCGCGAGGTGAACGCGGTGGACCTGCTGAGCGGGCTGGAGGAGGTCACCACCTTCGCCGACCGCAGCTCCCGTCAGCGCGAGCGCGTCCCCGTCGAGCGCACCGAGTACGCGCACGTGATCGTGGACGAGGCGCAGGACCTCACCCCGATGCAGTGGCGCATGATCGGCCGCCGGGCCCGGATGGCGACCTGGACGATCGTCGGCGACCCGGCGCAGTCCTCCTGGCCGTTCCCGCAGGAGGCGCAGGCCGCACTGGACGAGGTGCTGTCCGGCAAGCCGCGCCGCCGCTTCACGCTGACCGTCAACTACCGCAACCCGGCCGAGATCGCCGAGGTCGCGGCCAAGGTGCTGGCGCTGGCCGCGCCGGGCACCCCGTCGCCGACCGCGGTGCGCCGGGTCGGCGTCGAGCCGCGCTTCGCGGCCGTCGTGGATCCCGCCCCGGAGGCCTTCGGCGCGGCGGCCCGGGCGGAGCTGGAGCGGCTGCTGGGCGAGGTGGACGGCACCGTGGCGATCGTGGTGCCGATGGACCGCCGGGCCGAGGCGGCCGGCTGGGCCGAGGGCCTGGGCGAGCGGGCGGTGGTGCTGGGCAGCCTGGAGGCGAAGGGCCTGGAGTACGACGCGACCGTGGTGGCCGACCCGACCGGCATCGCCGGCGAGTCGGAGGCCGGCCTGCGGGTGCTGTACGTGGCGCTCACCCGGGCGACCCAGCGGCTGACCGTGCTGTCCGGTCCGGACGACCTGCCGGACGCGGCCGGCGTGCCCGCGCTGCTGCACGGCTGACGGCCGGTCCGCCGGACGAAGAAGGCCCCTCACCGGATGGTGAGGGGCCTTCAGACGTTAGTGACACCGACCCGCCATGCTCGCCTCGCGGCAAGTGGTCCCTCGAAGGGACGAAGGTTGGGCCCGGGGGCTTGGATCGAGCCGGTGTCCCGTCCAATGTAACGCATCGGCCCGGAGAGGCAAGAAGTTGTCGGGTCCACACACTCAATGAACGTTATTTCTGGCTACCCCTTGGAAGGTGCGACGATCGAGGTCTAGCATGCGCAGGCGATGCCTTCAACAAAATGTTGAACCTGCCGCACGGACGGAAGAAGGAAGCGTCGATGGCGACGGTGCCCAGTGTCTCCAACTCGATCACGGTGCGGCTGGAGGTCCCGGCCCGGGGCAACGCCGTCAGTGCGATCACCACGGCCGTGGAGTCCTCCGGCGGTTCGGTGACCGGCCTCGACGTCACCGCCTCCGGCCTGGAGGCGCTGCGGATCGACGTCACGGTGGCGGCCTCCTCGGTCGCGCACGGCGAGGAGATCGTCGAGAAGCTGCGGGCGATCGACGGCGTGTCGATCGGCAAGGTCTCGGACCGCACCTTCCTGATGCACCTCGGCGGCAAGATCGAGATGTCGTCCAAGCTCCCGATCCGCAACCGTGACGACCTCAGCATGATCTACACCCCGGGCGTCGCCCGGGTCTGCATGGCGATCGCCGAGAACCCCGAGGACGCCCGCCGCCTCACCATCAAGCGCAACAGCGTCGCCGTGGTCACCGACGGCTCGGCGGTGCTGGGCCTGGGCAACATCGGCCCGGCCGCCGCACTGCCGGTCATGGAGGGCAAGGCGGCCCTGTTCAAGCGCTTCGCCGGGATCGACGCCTGGCCGATCTGCCTGGACACCCAGGACACCGACGAGATCGTGGCCATCGTCAAGGCGATCGCCCCCGGCTTCGCGGGCATCAACCTGGAGGACATCTCCGCGCCGCGCTGCTTCGAGATCGAGGCCCGGCTGCGCGAGGCCCTGGACATCCCGGTCTTCCACGACGACCAGCACGGCACCGCGATCGTGGTGCTGGCCGCCCTCACCAACGCGCTGAAGGTGGTCGGCAAGGAGATCAGCGACATCCGGGTGGTGATGTCGGGCGCCGGTGCCGCCGGCACCGCGATCCTCAAGCTGCTGCTGGCGGCCGGCGTCGAGCATGCCACCGTGGCGGACGTGCGCGGTGTGGTCCACCAGGGCCGGGAGGACCTCAACGACAGCCTGCGCTGGATCGCCGAGCACACCAACCGCTCGGGCCGCACCGGCAGCCTCAAGGAGGCCGTGGCGGACGCCGACGTCTTCATCGGCGTCTCGGCCCCGAACGTCCTGGACGGCGACGACCTGGCCACCATGGCCGAGGACTCGATCGTCTTCGCGCTGGCCAACCCGGACCCGGAGGTCGACCCGGCCATCGCCCGGCAGACCGCCGCCGTGGTCGCCACCGGCCGCAGCGACTTCCCCAACCAGATCAACAACGTGCTGGTCTTCCCGGGTGTCTTCCGCGGCCTCCTGGACGCCCAGAGCCGCACCGTCAACACCGAGATGATGATCGCCGCCGCCCGGGCGCTGGCCACCACCGTCGCCGACGACGAGCTGAACGCCAACTACATCATCCCGAGCGTCTTCCACAAGGACGTCGCCAAGACGGTCGCCTCGGCGGTGCGCGAGGCGGCGCTGGCGGGCGTCCAGGAGAGCACGGAGCCGGCCCGTCCGACCCCGGGCATCGTCGGCACGCTCGACGCCTCCTCCTTCCCCACCGTCAAGCTCTGACCGGCGAGGTGGCCGACGTGTCGCTGATCGGTCAAATGTCCGAATAGCGGCCTTACCCGTCCGAGTCCGCCCCGAACCCTTGCGACACAAGGGCGAGGGGCGTGTTTGGGCTTGTCGTGCCTAGGGCGTACGGTAGCCCTGCACGGGGCAGGCGTGTCCGACAAGTACGGAACGTCCCCCTGGTCTTCCGGCGCGTCGTCCCGACCGCCGCCCGGGCCCGGTCCGCCGGAGCCGACGGAGCGTCACACCTCCAACGGGCGGGGTTCGTTCGGGTGTCGTGGCCGGGGCCCGATTGGCTTTCTCGGGGCCGGTCGGGGCAGGATTCGTATCCAGGCAGGCGGACGGGCCTTCGACGGCACCGGCGCGCGGCATCGGGTACGGACCCGGCCTGCGACCACGCATTGCCTGCATGAGCACAGTGTGCGGACCTGCGGCCTATCCGGGTGCCCCCCGGTGGGAGTACCGATGGGCCCCCGCACACCGCAAGCGAACAGACCACAGGAGTACACATGAACCGCAGTGAGCTGGTGGCCGCGCTGTCCGAGCGCGCCGAGGTGACCCGCAAGGACGCCGACGCCGTTCTGGCCGCCTTCGCCGAGATCGTCGGCGAGGTCGTCGCCAAGGGCGACGAGAAGGTCACCATCCCCGGTTTCCTGACCTTCGAGCGCACCCACCGCGCCGCCCGCACCGCCCGCAACCCGCAGACCGGTGAGCCGATCCAGATCGCGGCCGGCTACAGCGCCAAGGTGAGCGCGGGCTCCAAGCTGAAGGAAGCCGCCAAGGGCGCCTGAACCACCCCTTGAACGCCCGAGAGGCCGGGGGGGCCCCCCGGGGGGGGGCTGAGCGCCGACGGCCGCTACGCCCTGTTCTCCTCGGACGCGACCAACCTGGTGCCCGGCGACACCAACGGGGCGACGGACGTCTTCGTCCGGGACCTGCACACCGGCCGCACCCAACGCGTCAGCGTCGGCGCGGACGGCGCCCAGCTCGACGCCCCCACCACCCAGGCATCGATCAGCGGCGACGGCCGCTTCGTCACGTTCAACACCAAGGCCACCAACGTGCTGCCCGGCCACAAGGCCAACAACGGCGGGGAGGTCTACCTCCGCGACCTCCGGGACGGCGTCACCGAGCTGATCACCGCCGGCGACCCGGCAGCCACCGGCCAGGACGGCCGTATCTCCCGTGACGCGGTGGCCAGTTGGGACGGCCGCTTCGTGGCCTTCTCCTCCTCCCGGACCGACCTCGCGCCGGTCGGCACGTTCAGCAAGGAGAACATCTACGTCGCCGACCGCCGGGAGGGCACCACCCGCCTGGTCACCCTCGGGGTGAACGGCAAGCCGGGCAACGGCGACTCCTACCTGCCCTCGATCAGCGCCGACGGCCGCGTCATCGGCTTCAAGTCCCGCGCGTACAACCTGCTCCCGGCTCCCGCCCAGACCCCCGCAGCCGCCGCAGCCCCTGGGGACCACGCGGACCACGGCGACTCCCCCGCGATCCTCGGGCACGCCTCCTACCCCTTCTACGTGTTCGACCAGCACACCGGGGTGATCAGCGGCGCGAGCACCGACCCCGCCGGCCAGCTCGCCAACACCGGCCTGGACGCCACCCTCAGCCCCGACGGGCAGTACGCCGTCTACACCCTCGACGCGCCCGGCGGGCCGATCCTCAACCGTCACCAGGAGCTCTACACCCGCGACCTGCGCACCGGCACCGTGGCCAGGGTGACCACCCCGCTGCCCGGCACCACCACGGTCGGCTCCGCCGGTCGCGGCACCATGTCCTACGACGACCGCTGGGTCTACTTCGTCTCCGACGCCGGCAACCTCGTCCCCGGCGTCGACGGCGGGCGGCAGAACGTGTTCCGCCGCGACCTCGCCACCGGAGCCGTCGAACTCGCCGGCGCGGCCGAGGACGGCACGGCGAGCACCGGCACCTCGGACAACCCGTACACCGACGCCTCCGGCGGCGCCGTGCTGTTCACCTCCGAAGACGGCACCCTCGTCCCCGGCGACACCAACCACGCCTCGGACGTCTTCCTCCGCCGGCTCCTCACGCACTGACCGCGGACGGGCTGTTACGGGTGCTGACCAGGCGGGTTCCGGAATCTGCCGGTGAAGGGCGGGACCACCGGTCATCCCGGCCACGAAAAGCATGATCCGGCGGGGAGGAACAATGGCAACACCCGTAACAGCGTTCGGGCGAAAACCGTGCCGCCCGGCGTCGCCAGCACATAATCACCACATACTTACCCCGAATTGTACGACCACTGTCAAGGCACCAAGGTGCGCCAGGCCGCAGTGACTTTCAGGACACTGTCGAGGATTTGGTTTTCAACATCCCTCGGGCGACGGATGCTTGTACGTACAGTCTCCGTTCTTTTGGCGCTGCCGTGCTATCCGCAGGCCAGTCCACGGAGTTTGCAGCAGGACGTGCTGCTCCCGGCGACGACTCGTGAGGTCGATCGTGACAATGAGAAAAGCCTCAGGAAGTCGATAGCCGTATCTGTCGAGACGGCACCCAATCCAACCGTCCAAGGAATAGTCCGAGACGGAACGAGGGTAAAAGTGAAGGCCCTTCTCTACCACTTCCACGGAATCGACGACTTCGATTTCTCGACCATCTCGCCCGAGGACCTCCCCGAGGTCCAGAAGGCTGCGGAATCCCGTGAGTACGGAATTCTGCCGACCGTCTACCTGCGCCGGGAGAATCTCCCCCGCCTGGTGGAGGTCCTCCAGGAGTACCACCGGCTCGAACAGGCGAACGCGGTTCCCAACATCGCCGGTTTCGCGATCGAGGGCCCGCTGCTCGGGCCGCAGGGCGGGATACCGCGGGCCGGACGGTGGTTCCCGTCGGCGAAGGAGTGGGACGTCATCGCGTCCCTCGGCCCGCTCGGCCTGCGCTACATCGTGATGGCGCCCGACGCCATGGCCCTGGACGAGCGCATCGACGCCGGCCCCACCTTCGCCGACCTGCTCACCAGCTTCTACGAGCAGGGGCTCCGGATCGCCGTGGGGCACTTCCACCGGGAGGTGCCCGAACGCAGTGCCGTCCGACTGCGGGAAGTGCTCGAATTCCTGCACAGCCGCTACGACTCCTCCCCGTACCTGGTCCTGACCGACCATCTGTACAACGACACCCCGCGGAACTTCACGCATTCCTGGCGCACGCCGCAGGAACGGATCAACCGCGAAGTCGAACTGCGGCGGGTGCTCGATCCCGACTGGGACAAGACCGACCTCCGGGAACTGCTCGGCCCCGTTCCGGCCGAAATGCTGCGCTCCGCACGCGAGTCCCTCCTGTACCCGTGCATCAACTTCGACGGGTACCACGTCGACCTCGAAATCTGCCGGCGCACCGTCGAATACCTGGGCGTGGACCGCCTCATCGCGCTGACCGACCACACCGAGGTCGCCACGATGGCCCAGGAACCACTGACCCGGAGTGACCACAATCCGCTGTGGCTGCGTGACGACGGGGCCGTGGCGGCGGGTTCGAGCGGTTATGAGCAGCAGCGGCAGAACATTCTCTCCATCGGATTCGACGACACGGCGGTTCACCGCATGTTCGTCGACAACCCCGTGACGGCGGTCGGATACCGCATCAAGAAGGGCGCCGCGTAAGGGCCTGGAGGGCCGGAAATCGGAAAAGACATCGGGACAGGAACTCACGGCCACTCGGGCGTTGCGCCCCGGCCACTTCCTCGACCGTGTCGTGCGGACCGGGGACACGACCGCCGCCACCGCGGCGCTCCTGGTCGTGTCCCCGGCAGCCGACGGCCCGCGCATCCTCCAGGACGACGTCCGGCTGCGGCCTGGGGCCGCCCGGCAGGCCCCCCGCGCCCCCCCGCCCCG
>NZ_JBHWIR010000143.1:10319-13290 GCF_042731835.1 Kitasatospora sp. NPDC059817
CTGCGTTGGTTGTCCCCGGCCCCCCGCGGCCGGGCCCAAACACCAGTACGACGTCGGGGTGGGGGGGGGACACGGGGTACCCCCGGGTGGCCCGGCCGCTCCGGGTGTGACACACATTCGCGAACCACGAGAGGGGACCAAGGTATGAGCAAGGTTGTCGTCACGGGTGGCGGCGGGTTCATCGGCTCGCACATCGTCGACCGGTTGTGCGCCCAGGGACACCGCGTCCTGGTGGTGGACGACTTCTCCACGGGCGATCGGGCCAATCTCGCCGAGAGCGAGGCCCGTTGGCCCGAGTTGAGCATTCTCACGGCCGACGTGGTCGACGAGTCCACCGCGGCCGCGGTGGAGGACTTCGCGCCCGAGGTGCTGCTGCTGCTGGCCGCGCAGTTCAGCGTGAAGGTGTCGATGCGGGATCCCCTGCTGGACGCCCAGGTCAACGTCATCGGCCTGGTCCGGATGCTCGAAGCGGCGCGGCGCAGCCGCAGCCGCAAGGTCGTGTTCGCCTCCAGCGGCGGGACGATCTACGGGCCCGCCGGTGAGGACGGGGTGCCCATCAAGGAATCCGCGGGCCGTGTGCCCAGCTCCTTCTACGGACTGACCAAGTCCGTCGCCGTCGACTATCTGCGCCTCTACCACGAGACCTACGGCCTGGACTACGTCGCGCTCGCCCTCGGCAACGTCTTCGGCCCCCGCCAGACCCCGTTCGGTGAGGCGGGAGTCGTCTCCATCTTCGCGCAGCGCATGCTCTCCGGGCAGACCTGTGTCATCAACGGGGACGGCCTGCAGACGCGCGACTACGTGCATGTGAGCGATGTGGCCGATGCGTTCGTGCGGGCCATGGACCAGGGGCACGGTCTGATCAACATCGGTAAGGGTGGGGAGAGTTCGGTCCTGGACATCCACCAGGCGGTCGAGAAGCGGACCGGCCGTTCGCTGCCGCCCCGCTTCGGGCCGCCGCTGGCGGGAGAAGTGCGCAGGGGGTGCCTGGATCCCTCCCGTGCCCAGGCCCAACTGGGCTGGACCGCCCGGACGACGCTGGAGGACGGGGTCGACTCCGTCGTGTCCTGGCTGGCCGCACGCCCCCTGCCGACGGAGGCCTCGCCCGAGGCGGGGCAGACCGGTCAGACCGGGCAGACGGGGCAGACGGGGCAGACGGGGCAGACGGGATGAGGCTGGCGGGGATGATCCTGGCAGCCGGGCGCGGCAGCCGGATGGGAGCACTCACCGCCCAGACGCCCAAGCCGCTCCTGCCCCTGGCGGGCAGGCCGCTGCTGGGACACCTGCTGGACCGGTGTGCCGAGACCGACGTCACGGACGTCTACCTCAATCTGCACTACCAGGCCGAGCAGGTCCTTCGCTTCCTCGACGGCACCACGGTGAAGGTGCCCGTCCACGCCCGGACCGAGCCCCGCCTCACCGGGCCCGCCGGGGCACTGCGGCTGTTCCACGAGGAACTCGCCGCCTTCGACGCCGTGCTCGTCACGTCCTGCGACGTCATCATGGGCGAGCCGCTCCAACGGCTCGTCGACGCGCACACGCGCGGAGGGTACGCCCTGACGTTCGCCTGTACGCGGATCCGGCAGGCCCGCCGCTACGGCGTGCTGGACATCGACCCCGATGGTCGGATCCGCGGCGCCCGGGAGAAGCCCGACGTCCCCGACGACGAGACGCACTGGATCAGCGCCGGCGTGTACTGCCTGGACCCCCGCATCATCGCGCACATCCCCGAAGGCGTCGTCTACGACTACGCCAGGGAGCTCGCCCCCGCACTGATGGCCGCCGGCGAACGCGTGGGGGCGCACCGGCTCACCGGCTACTGGCGGGACGTGGGCACTCCCGATTCGCTGCGCGAGGCCGGCGAGGACGCCGGCCGTGGGCTCATTCCCTGGCTCACCGAAAGGGCGGACCGATGAAAGTCCTGATGCTGACCTCCAGTTACGAGCCCCTGCACGGCGGGGCCGAGACCTATGCGCGGCTGTTGTGCGAAGGGCTGGTGGCCGACGGCCACGACGTCGTCATCGCGACCGACGGGTCATGGCTGGACGACCTGCCCGGGGAGCGCGAGGAGGACGCGGGGCGGGTCGTGCGGCTGCGCGACTTCGCGGACCGCGTGGACGCCCGGGACAAGGTGAGATGGCGACAGATGCAGTACTCCGTCCTCGACGAACTGGGGGCCGTGCTCCAGGGCGAGAGCTTCGACGTCGTCCACGCCAACAGCCATGAGACGCTCATCCTCGCGAGCATCGTGGCGCTCGAAACGGACGCCGCACTGGTGTGCTCGCTGCACGAGCAGAACCCCGACCTGGAGCGGTTCGGCCGCGGCCGGTGCCGCCTGTCGTACCAGACCCTCCCCGTCGACATGCACTTCGTCCCCAGCCGCTTCTTCGCCGAGCGCGCCGCCCGCTTCGGCGCCCCCGCCGACCGCATCAGACTCGTCCACAACGGCGTTCCCGACGCGCCGCCGGACGACGTGGCCCGGAACCTGCGCTCCGCACTGCGCACCGAACTCGGCGTCGCCCCCGACCAGCGGCTGATCGTCCTCCCGGGCCGGATGTCCGCCCGCAAGGCCCAGCTCGACCTGGCCGCGGCGCTTCCCCTGGTCGCGGCGGAGCTGCCCGAGGTGCGGGTGCTCCTGGCGGGGAGGGTCTCGGACTACGCGTACGAGAAGAGCGTGTGGGGCCGGCTCGAACACGAGGGTGTGGCAGAACTGGTCACCCTCCGCCAGGACTTCGGCGCCGAGGCGATGCCTGCCGTCTATGCTGCGGCGGATCTGGTGGTCCAGCCCTCCCTGGCGGAGGGACTGCCGTTCAGCGTGGTCGAGGCGATGCGCGCCGGCAAGCCCGTCGTCGGCACCCGCGTCATCGGCATCAGCGACGTCATCACCGACGGCGTCGACGGCCTGCTCGTGCCGGCGGCCGACCCGCCCGCACTGGCCGCAGGGATACTGCGGGTGCTCACCGACGAGTCG
>NZ_JBHWIR010000143.1:13299-19977 GCF_042731835.1 Kitasatospora sp. NPDC059817
CTCTCACACCCGCGGGGGCGGGCGGGCGCGGGCGGCCGGCCCCCCCCCCCCCCCCAGGGGGCGGCTGTGTTCGGGGGGGGCACCCCCCGGTGGTGGGGCCCCCGGGGGGGGGCCCCAAACGCGAGCACCACGGCGGAACGGGAGTTCAGCAGCCGGAAGATGGTCGCGGACACCCTGGACGGCTACCGGGTGGCCGTGGCACGCCGTCGGCAGTCGGCGCCCGCGGCCCCGACCTCGACCTCGTGAAGGGGTGACCGTGTCCGACTACGCGCGGCTGGTCAAGGCCTACGACATCCGCGGGGAAGTCCCCGCCGAACTCGACGGTGAGGTCGCGGAACGCATCGGCGGCCTGTTCATCCGGTTCACCAACGCCCCGCAGGTGGTGGTGGCCAGGGACATGCGCCCGTCCTCCGCCATGCTCGCGCGGGCGTTCAGCGACGGCGCCCGCCGGGCCGGTGCCGACGTCATCGACGCCGGGCTCGGCTCCACCGACTACCTCTACTACGCCAGTGGATCGCTCGGACTTCCCGGCGCCATGATCACCGCCAGCCACAACCCCGCGAAGGACAACGGCATCAAGCTGTGCCTGAGCGGCGCGGCCCCCCTCGGGGAGAACACGGGCCTCGGCCGGATCCGCGACTGGCTCGTGGCGGGGGAACGTGCCACACCCGCCGCGTCCCGCGGCGCCCGTACGGAAAGACCACTCCTCCAGGAGTACGCGGCACACCTGCGGCAGCTCGTCGACCTCACCGGGATCCGGCCCCTCAAGGTCGTCGCCGACGCGGGCAACGGCATGGCCGGCCTGACCGCCCCGGAGGTCTTCGCGGGCCTGCCCGTCGACCTCGTCCCGCTCTACTTCGAACTCGACGGCACGTTCCCCCACCACGAGGCCAACCCCATCGACCCCAGGAACCTCGTCGACCTCCAGGCCGAGGTCCGCCGGCAGGGGGCCGACATCGGACTCGCCTTCGACGGTGACGCCGACCGCTGCTTCTTCGTCGACGAAGGCGGTCAGCCGATCTCACCGTCCGCCGTCATCAGCCTGATCGCAGGCCGGGAGCTGGCACGGCACCCCGGCTCGGCCGTCGTGTACAACCTGATCACCGCCGAGGCCACGGTGCGGAGCATCCGCCGCCACGGCGGACGCCCGTTCCGGTCCCGCGTGGGGCACTCCCACGTCAAGGCGCTCATGGCGCAGCACGACGCGGTCTTCGGTGGAGAACACTCCGGGCACTACTTCTTCAGGGACTTCTGGCGTGCCGACAGCGGCATGCTCGCCGCGCTCCACATGCTGGCCGCCCTCGGTGGACAGGACCGGCCGCTGTCCGCCGTGATCGCCGCGCACAGCCGCTTCGCGCTGTCCGGCGAACTCAACTGCGTCGTCGCCGACGTCGCGGCCACGATCCGGGAGGTGGAGGAGCGATACCGGCACCGGGCCGGGGTGACCACGGACCGGCTCGACGGTCTGACGGTCGGCCTGCCGGGCGGAATTCGGTTCAACCTGCGCCCCTCGAACACCGAACCGGTCCTTCGGGTCAACGTGGAGGCGCACGACCAGGAGACCATGGAGCACCTCCGGGACGAGGTCCTCGCGTTGATCCGACCGTAAGACGTTTCTGACGGTACGTCGGGGAGTGTCCGGGTTGCGACAGGTCGGCCGGTGACGCCGGTAGTCTGCTCCCGGATCGCGAAGCGGGTGATCGCCTCGACTCGGTATCCGGGGTCGGGGTCGGTCATCGGCGTGGGCGGCGGATTCCCGGCGGCCTGACCCGGCCTCGCCCCACCCCTGCCTACGGCACTTCGAAGAAGGGCATCCCATGGGCTTGGCCCCGTCCTGCGACCATGTCGACGGCGGCGCAGGGGTGTCGCCATGACGGCGCCCGTCCCCCCGGGCGCCGCACGGCTGTTGACCGTGTGCGTCGCCTCCGTCGGAGGGCTGCTCTTCGGCTACGGAATCGGGGTGATCGCCGGAGTCCTGCGGCTGGTCGCCGACATCTTCACCCTGTCGTCGTGGCAGCAGGGGGCGGTCGTGTCGGCCGCCCTCCTCGGCGCGGCGCTCACCGCCCTCACCAGCGGGCGGCTGGCGGACAGGTTCGGACGCCGGCCGGTCATCGGCGCCGCCGCGGCCGTGTACGCCCTCGGAACGGCGGCCTCGGCGGCGGCCTCGGGCTCCACCACGCTCCTCATCGGGCGGTTCCTCGTCGGACTCGCCCTGGGGGCCGTCTCGTTCGCGGTCCCGCTGTACATCTCCGAGATCTCTCCGCCCGCCCGGCGCGGCGCGCTCGTCACACTGAACCAACTCATGATCACGATCGGGCTCCTGCTGTCCTACGTGGTGGCCTATCTCCTGGAACCCGCGGGAGCCTGGCGCTGGATGCTCGCTCTCGGGCTCCTGCCCGCCTGCGTGCTGCTGGTCGGCATGTGCCTGGTGCCCGAATCGCCGGACTGGCTGCACGCCAGGGGAGACACCGCCCGGGCGGCCAGCGCCGCCCGGCGCCTGTCTCCGCCCGACCCGGTGGCCGCCCCGCGACGGCGACCGCCACCCGGCCCACCGCCGGCTCCGCGACCGCAACCGTCGCCCGGCCCGTCGCCGCCCCCGCCGCGAGCCTCCGGCAGGCCTGCGCGCTGGCCGGTCCCCGCTGGGTCGCACTGGGACTGGCGATCGCCGTCCTGGTCCATCTGACCGGTCTGAACACCGCGATCTACTACGTGCCGACCATCCTGGGGGGCAGCGGCATGACCGCTGCCGGAGGCATCCGGGGAGCCGTCCTGGTCGGGCTGTGCAACGTGGCCGCCACCGTCGTCACCATCGTCCTGCTCGACCGGGTCGGCCGCCGGAAGACGATGATCGGAGGACTGCTGGTCATGGCGGTCGCGGCCATCGGCATCGCGGTCGCGCAGCCACTCGGGCACACGGGGGCGCCGACCGCGGCGCTGCTGTGCGTCTTCATAATGGCGGGAGCGGTGGGCCCCGCCGCCGTCTTCTGGGTCTACATCGCCGAGATCTACCCGGCGGGTGCCCGCGGAGTGCTGATGAGTCTGGCCACCGCGGCCCACTGGGGAACCGACTTCGTCGTGGCGACCACGTTCCTCCCCCTCGTGCAGGAGCTGTCGCTCGGCGGGGCGTTCGGTGTGTACGCGGCGATCAGCGCGGCGTCCGCCCTGGCCCTGGCCCGCTGGATGCCCGAGACCCGTGGCCGATTGCTGCTGTGACCGGGCCGGGCGCGAGGCTCCCGCGCTCGCGCCCGGGCTGGGCTTCGCCCGCCGCCACCTGACGATGCGCCAGAATTGCCGTCAGCCGAGCAATCAGCCGCGCGTCCCCGAAGGTAGGCATCATGACCCGCTACAGCGTCGACCCGAACCGGCACGAGCTCATCGCCACCTGGGGAACCGGCGAAGGCGACCTCGCCACCCGGATCACCGCCCTCCCGGCCGACGCACCCAGCGCCACGCTCCTGCGCCTGGCCGGCGCGCTGACCCGCCTGTCGGAGGCGGCCTGGCGGACCTACACCCATCCCGCCAGCGCCGCCGGCTCCCTCGAACCCGACACCGAAGGCTGGCGCCGCGAGCAGGAACGCGACACCTTCAGCGACGTCGCCGAAGCCGTGGCCGCACCGAACCTGCCCCACGGCGGCCTGCTCACCGTCTCCTACAGTCCCCTGCTGGAATCCGCCCACCAGGCCGGCCGCGCCCTGCACGCCCTCGACGAAACCGAGTTGACGAAGGCCGTCCTCGCCGAGACCGTCACCGAACTCACCGCCGTCGAGAGCGCCGAACTCGGCAACCTCACCGGCCGCGCCCAGCAGGCCGTCCTGCTCAGCCGCGAGGACGCCTCCCCCGTCCAGGTCGCCGCCGCCGACCACCTGCTGGAGCAGAACCCCTTCGGCTCCCTCGCCCTCTTCTCCGACATCGACCCGACCGCCGCCGCCGTCGCGGCCGCGCACTGGCTCGCCGCCGCGGCCGAGGTCGCCGCCGACGCCTCCGGCCACGACGCCACCGCCGTCCTGCTCGAAGCCGACAACATCGAGGACCTCCCGCACCAGACCCCCACCCTCGTCCTCGAACTCCTCGACGCCGGTCACACCCCCCACGACGCCGTCACCGGCCTCGTCCGCCACGCCCTCCACATCGCCGACGGCCTCCTCCCCGACCCCGCCGGCCTGCGCGAACAACTCGAAGACCTCGACGGAGCCCTCGACGACTACACCGAGGACTACACCGACGACGAGGAGACCGACCCGGAGGACACCGGCCTGCGCCTCACCCCCCTCGACCCCAGGCGCCCCGCCCGCGACCTCCTCGAAGACCTCCTCGCCGGCATCCACGGCTGCTGGGTCCTCCACACCGAGTACGACGACCTCGACGAAGAGCACCTCGGCACCGACGACGCAGACCCGGACGGCGCAGGCCCGGACGACGCGGACCTGCACGACGCGGACCTGGACGACGCGGACCTGGACGACGAACGGGCCGCACAGCACCGGCACCAGAGCCGCGAGAACTTCGCCCGCCTCGTCCGCGAAACCGCCGCCCGCCACCGCGACCGGCTGCTCTGACCGCACCTCCCCGCTCCGACGGGGACGGCGGAGTCGCCCCTGCCCCCCCAGCAGCAGCGGGGGCAGGGGCGGTCCAGAGGTTGCCGTCAGCCTCTCCGCAGGCCGCCGTCGGCGCTCTGCTTGCCGCCGGTCAGGAACCGGTGGGGGTGACGTTGCACTGCTCTGCCTGGAGTTCGCTGAGGTAGCCCTTGGCGATGAGGTTGTTGACCTTGTAGCCACCCTCAAGCCCTGAGGGCGCGAGGGCCGGGTCGAGCCACTCCTGCACGCCTCCGCCGGGCATCCCGTAGAAGGCGGCCACGTGCCCCTTCTGCACCCTGAACTCCTTCTCGGCGGACAGGCAGTGGTAGCCGCCGTTGAGGGCGTCGGGTGTCACCGCCATCTGGACGAAGGGCGTTCCGGGATCCGCGAGGTACCCGCCGCCGTTCAGGATGTCGCCGAACCGGATCAGCTTGGTCCCGATCGGCACCGTGTACACCGTCTGGTCGAGCTTGCCGTCGAGCCGCTGGAAGCCACGGTCGGGCGCGTACGCCCACCGCTTGTCCGTCGCGTCGTAGTACAGCTGGACGAAGTGGCTGGCACTGAGCCCGCCGAAACGCTGGTACCCCCTCAGCAGCGTGGCGGCCGGTTCGTCGTTCGGGATGGCGGCCGGCCCGAATCTCTCCTGGGAGCAGTAATACTTTCCGGCCATCGGCGAATCGGTGGCGTCGGGCGGCGGCGGGCAGTCGTCGGGAACGACCGCCACCGCCCGCACGGACTGCGCGTTCACCGGCTGCGCGGCAGCGGCGCCGCCTGCGGCGGTCAGTCCGGTGATCGGGAGGGCGCAGGCCAGGGAGGCGGCGAGCATCATTCGCACACGCATTCAGTACTCCGGTTTCGTGGGGAGGGAGCAGAGGGGGCGCCACGGCGGGGAAGGGGGAACAGGCACACGACACAGGCCGCGAGGGGGACGGCACACAGCAACCGCCCACACCGTGCGCGATGGCCGCCGACGGCGGGACGGAACGTCAACTACTGGTGTTGGCTGCGGAATCCGGCGGTTTCGCCCTCGTCCGCGTTCTCCTGACTTCTCCGCCGTGTCCGGCGCCGCTTCGAAGTCCGCTACTCCGCACCCTCCCCGGAACCGGCCGATTCCCCGCTCAACCCGACCGGGCCACATCCGGGCGTACGGCCTGGCGGTCCCCTTCCTCGGCGGCGGGGCACCCGGGCGGCTGCTGCCGGTGGCGGCAGGCGACGGCCCGGCGGGTCGCCCGGCCGGCGCCGCCCGCCGAAAGTGCTCCGTGCCGTCCGGACGGCCCAGCACCGCTCGTGGTCCGGGCGTGCAGAACAAAGCATGGAGAGCACGAACCGGGCGGCTGCGGGCATGCACGTGCCCGCCGACGGCCGAACGGTTGTGCGGGATGACCGGAGGGTTGTGCGTGATGCGTACGCTGTACACCAGCCAGGGCGGCGGCCCCCGGCTGCCGCGGAGAGTGGCCGCCCTGGCCGCGGCGGCAGGAACGGCCGTCCTCCTCGTGGCGTCGTGCTCATCCGGGAGCTCCTCCGGGCCCGCGACGCCGACGAACGCGGCGGGGGCGACGCTGTCGGAGGCACCCAACCCGTCGAGCTTCTCCGGGGAGCCGCCCTCCGCCTTCGCCTCCGCGCTGGAGTCGGCCTCGGCCTCGGTAGCCGCGCGCTCGGCCTCGGCGGCGGCCGCCGCCTCCGCGTTCGAGGCATCGGCGGACGCGCAGGCCGCGCAGAACCGGGCGAAGGCGACCGAGGTGCTCAAGACCGTGGAGGGCCCCGGCAACGCCACCGCCGACATCACCCTGACCGGCGTGCCGCGATCCACCACCGGCGGCCTCCACGCCGCCGTCGTGACCATCGTCAACAGCACCCGCGAGGCCGCTTCCTACGCGGTCCAGGTGGACTTCACCGACGCGTCGGGCCACGCCGTCGACTCGGCGATCGTCGGCGCCGAGAACCTGGCCCCGGGCGGGAAGGCCAGTCCGATCGCCTTCAGCCGCCAGCCGGCCGATCTGGCCCTGGTCCCGGTCGTGGTGAAGGCCCAGCGCTACTGAGCCCAGCGCTCCTGAGCACACCCCGACCGGGCAACGCCCGACGTCCCGCCGGCTTCCCGTGCACC